>JACPGD010000067.1 GCA_016182645.1 Candidatus Hydrogenedentota bacterium
GCGGAAGTCTGCGAACGCTGTGGTGAGGCCGTCTTCTCTCGGGAGACCGGAGAGAAAGTCCGGCGCCTGCTCCATGGGGAGGGCCATCCTCAGCGCACCGTTACGCTGGACGTGTTTGCACTTCACTGAAACGTCTTGCATCAAGCACTGAAGGTTGCGAGGGACTCCGACGAGTGAAAAAGACCATTCCCGTGGAGCGAGCGTTCAAGCAGTGGCGCCAAGACCCGGAATACGTGGCGGCGTATGACGCGCTGGAAGACGAATTTGCCCTCGCCTCTGCACTTATCAGTGCCCGCGCCCAGGCAGAAATGACGCAAGAGCAGGTTGCCCAAGCCATGGGCACCACCCAAGCCGCCGTCGCGCGCCTGGAAAGTGGCCGCACCCTGCCTTCCACCCGCACCCTCAAACGATACGCCGAAGCCACGGGGACAAAACTCCGCATTTCATTTGAGCCGTGAACACACATGGCGTGAGCGAGTGTGCAGGCGCAATTAACTGGTTAAATATCAGCAGAGGGACGTGTTCATTGATCACGGCTTACGTGACAAATAAGCCGAAGACAGGAGAAATCGTATGGCCGGCCACGTAAGGGTGTGGGTGGATACGGAGGCGGATTATCTCGAAGTCTCCTTCTCCGACGCCGCAGGCTACATGAAGGAAACCGAGCATGACGCAGTGATGGAGCGAGTAGACCACGAAGGAAACATTATCGGCTTCAGTGTGCTCGGCTTTAGCCAGTTTAGAAAAGACAATCCGCTGCAGACCGAGCTGACGGCGTAACGGCGGAGCATATCAGCTTTGGAGAATTCGGATGGCCAATCTTAAAGTAGAAATATCAGACGATCTGCGCAGTCAGCTTGCGGAGCTTGCCGTGCAAGAAGACCGGAATGAAGAGGCCTTGGTCACGGAGGCAATCGAACAATACCTCGCCGACCAAGCATGGCAGATAAAGGAAATTCGCTTGGCGATTGCCGAAGCCGATGCCGGCGATTTCGTCGACGAAAAGGAAATTGGAAGAATCATCGAGAAGTATACCGAATGAAAGTCCGATGGCTGCGACGGGCGAGCAACAGTCTGGAGTAAATTGTCGATTATATTGCCCAAGATGACCCTGCCGCGGCGAGGAGAATGGCGGTTACAATCAACACCGCAGCCAACTCTTTGACCGAGTTTCCAGAGCGGGGCCGAGTGGGGCGAATCCCCGGCACATGCGAGTTAGTTGTTCCCGGTACTCCTTACATCATTCCCTATCGAATCAAAGTTGTTCAAGCTTGCATGTGATCCGCTCGTCCCGCAATTGGAAGGGGTAAATGGCCCAAATAGAGCGCGTGTGGCAAATTGCCGTACATCGTGCTAGAATCATCTTTGGACAAATCCTTCGCAGAAAGGTTGATCATGATTGCCACTCGTCTTGATATCCGGCTGAAACCTGACATCAAGGAATTGATTCAACAGGCCGCCGAGCTGCGAAACCAAACGATTACCCAGTTTGCAATCGCGACGCTCTCCGAGGAAGCGGGTAAGGTCGTGGCGGAGCATCAGCGGACGGTGTTGTCTGACCGCGACCGGGACCTCTTCCTGAAATTGCTCGACGCCCCGCCGAAGCCCAACAAAGCATTGAGGAAAGCCGCGGAAAAGTATCGAAGGCAGCTTGCACAGTGAGATGGGCCATGGAAGCGCTCGCTTCTTCTCATGACCGCACCCATTTTTGCTGCGGTCAACTGCAATTGGACAGCTACATCACGGACTACGCCGGCCAGCACGCCCGCAAAAACGTCGGCCGCACCTTCGTCGCGGTCCGGCCGGGCCAAAAAGTCGTCCTGGGATACTACACCCTCGCGAGTTCCTCCGTGGCGTTCGAGCATTTGCCGGAACAGCTTAAGCGGAAGCTACCGCGGTACCCGTTGCCAGTCGCACTTTTGGGCAAGCTCGCAGTGGACCAAAAAGTCCAGGGACAAGGTCTCGGCGAGTTTTTGTTGCTGGACGCGCTTCACCGCTGTAGTGCCATCGCGGAACAAATGGCGCTTTTTGCCGTAGAAGTGCACGCCCTGGATCAAGCGGCAAGGAATTTCTACGTGAAGTATGGCTTTCAGCCGTTCCAGGAACAGCCTTTGCATCTGTTCCTCCCCCTGGATACGATAAAACAACTGTTTTGAAATCCGTGTTGTATTTCAAGCATTTGAGCGCAAGTCGTTCCGTCGCCAGACTTCGTTTCCATTCGTTCCCTTCGTGGTGGATCGCCTTCCCTCCGATTGACACCGCCTTCCCGGCCCCGCATAATGCGGGTAACTCGATGGGGAGGAAGGGGGAGGGACCCGATGATGCACATAGAAACGCCCGGCGCCCATGTGGACCAACTGCTGCGGCAGACGCGTGTCCATCATGTCCAGTTGAGCATGATGGCTGATCTCAAGGCCAACATGATGCTGACGGCCGCCTCGTTGGTGTTGACCTTTTCCATTCGCTATCTGGCGCAGCCGGTGTTCCAGTGGGCGGCGGCCACGCTGATCGTGTTCTGCCTTGCCAGCATCACCTGCGCTATCTACGCCACCATGCCCAAGGTGCCATTGAAGGGGCACAAAAAAGACGACCCAGAACACAAACGCAGCGACTTCAACCTCCTGTTTTTTGGAAGCTTTATTGATCTGGACTATGAGAATTATCTCGATGCGATGGACGAGGTGTGCCAGGACACCTCGAAGGTGTACGAGTCCATGGTGCGCGAGGTGTATTCGCTGGGGATGTTCCTGGCCCGGAGAAAGTACCGGCACCTGCGCTGGGCGTACCTGTGCTTCCTGTCGGGCCTGTTTACCAGTGGCCTGGTCTTGACCGCGACCGAAGTGCTGACGGCGCTGGGCTTCCAACTCTGGCACTTCGAGTTTTCAGGCGTAAGCTCCGTCTGGCAATAGCCGCGCGCTCGGTGAGCGCCGCACTACTATCAGACGCTATTTCATGACAAGCCGCGCATTGGCAATTTCTCCGCGGCCTATAGGCCGCACCTGAGAAGTGAGCAGGGTCACCACAGCAACAGTTTCGCCATCCAGCGTTATGAACTCTGCTTCACAGCCCTCTTCCCCATGGACAAGCACTGCCGTGCCGATATCGCCTTTCTTAAGGCCATATTCTGGCAAGTCCTCTTCCAGAACAACCCTGTCAAGTTCCTCAATCATACTTTACGTCTCCGGGAAGGAAATGCCGTCACCAGCACCGGTATTGTCTCGCCGAACCTGATGAACCAAACCGATCGCACCAATGGTGTCCGCCCATCCGGACATTCAAGTACACCGTCTACAGTATACCGCATGCCGAATTGCGTTTCCTCGCTCTTGGTAACCTCATGCTGGATTGCGTGCTGTTTGAAGCTTGCTGCAAGCTTTTCCCAATGAGCGGGGTGAAAGCCAAAGTGCCGAAAGAAGACCGCTTTATGCTGCCCATCCGGGTGATCCGGCGAGAGAAGATACAGAAGTATCTTGCGCCGTGGGGCTATCGCTTCTTCGGCATTCGGTATTCGCATATTCAGCCTGCCGGGGAACCAACGTTACGATCAAGTCCTGAACTCGCCCTATTCCAACCCGTACTTCTTGATCTTATACTGCAACGTGGTCCGCTTTAGCCCGAGGTGGTCCGCGGCTTTCGTCTTGTTCCAACGGAATTTTTCGAGCGCACGTTGGATGAGTTCGCTCTCAAGCCGATCCGTGCGGTCGGTGAGGGTGTCCTGATCGGCGGAGACTGGCGGGATGGGCGCTGAGGGTGGCTGCTGACGGGCAAGGACTTCCGGCGGCAGATCGTCGCGCGTAATGCGCTCGCCGTCCGCCAACACGATGGCACGCTCGATCACATTCTCCAACTCACGCACGTTGCCCGGCCAGGGATAATTGAGAAACGTACCAATGACATCGTCATCCACTTCATAAACTTCTTTGTGCAGTTCCAGGCTGTACTTGCGCAGAAAATGGTCCACCAGCGCCGGAATGTCGTCGCGCCGCTCCTGCAACGGCGGCACGCGCAGCGAGATCACGTTCAGGCGATAATAAAAATCTTCACGAAACTCGCCCGCCTGCATGGCCTCGAACAGATCGCGGTTGGTGGCGGCCACCACGCGCACGTCCACTTTGATGGTATCGGAGCCGCCCACCCGTTCAATCTCGCCTTCTTGCAAGACACGCAGGAGTTTGGTTTGAATGCCGGGGCTAATCTCACCCACCTCATCTAAGAAGATCGTGCCCGTATGTGCGCGCTCGAAGCGGCCGGCCCTCCGCTCGGTCGCCCCGGTAAAGGCGCCGCGCTCATGGCCGAACAACTCGCTCTCCAGGACGCTCGATGCCAGCGCCGCGCAATTGACCGCCACAAAAGGCCGGTCCCGCCGCGGGCTGGCCTCATGGATCGCCCGCGCCACCAGTTCCTTCCCCACGCCGCTCGGCCCGGTAATCAGCACGGACGTGGTGCTCGGCGCAATGCGCGTGATCATCTTCAGCAGTTGCTTCGTTTGCGCGCTCGCCCCGACAAAGTGCCGCACCGACGGGTGAATCCATGTCTGCGCATGCGACGGATGCCGCGTTTCCAGTTTGCGGATGATCTTGTCGACCTTGTTCTCGATTTCCCCCAGCTTCAACGGCTTGGTGATGTAATCGTGCGCGCCTAGCCGCATGGCTTCCACCGCCGACTCAATCGTGCCATAGCCGGTGATAATGATGACCTCGCAGTCGCTGTTGATGCTTTTCGCCGCGCGGAGCACATCCAGCCCATTCTTGCCCGGCATGGCATAGTCGGTAATGACCACCTCGATCGGCTCTTGAGCGAGCAGCGCAATGGCCTCCTCTCCCGAGGCCGCCGCGCTGACCTCAAACCCACGCTCGACAAACGCCGTTTCGAGGAGCTGGCGCATGTTCTCTTTGTCATCCACCACCAGCAGGCGGTGAGGCGGCGTTGTAGATTCTAAGGGCATTTCTAATCCGTAGACGCGGCGGGGACGCCGCGTTTTCCGGAAACGCGGCGGGGACGCCGCGTCTACGGAGGTGCTATTTTGATGCGGACTGTAGCATGGGCTTTTCACCGGATCAAACGTCAATATGGTCTCAACCAGGTCTCTCTTGCCCTTGCCCTCTGGCCATGTCCCTGCTTCCCAACTACTGAAACAAATCGTCAAATGATTTCTGTTTCGGCCGCTCTTCCCCAAACAGACTTTCTAAACCACCCGCCGAAGAGGGCTGCCCTTCTCCAAACAACGCGGTCAAGGTCTGGCGCGACGATTCCAGCGCCGCCTCCTCGCTCCGGACTGCTTCGGTATCCTCGAATTCGAACTCGTCGCAGAAATTCGCCCCCGCGCGGTCCGCCACCTGGTCCGTATTCGGGATCCGGCACTGATTCGGCCGCGAGGTATCGTGGAACCGGCAGTTCAGACAGCAATGCAGGTACGCGGAGCATTTCCCGCAAAACTCCTTGACGGCAGGAATCTTCTTTCCCGTCTCCCACGGCGCGCCGCAGCGATGACAGTATTTCATAACGGGTCTCCGGGCACGTCCACTCTCTTCCCATAAGTATAGTAGCAATTTGCCGGCGGCGTGCGAAGTATTTGGACTGCACAAGCGGCTCAGGTACAATGCCCCAGTACAGAAACAAGTGCCCAAGCAGAAGGAGCATTTCGTTCCCCATGATTGATAATGAACTGCTCAGTATTCTCGTGTGCCCGGAAGACAAGACCCCGGTCACGCTCGCCGACGATGCCCTGGTCGCCCGCATCAACGACAGCATCGACCAGGGCGCCCTCAAGAACCGCAAGGGCGACACCGTCGACGAAAGAATCGACGCCGGCCTCCTCCGCCTGGATGGCGCCTACCTCTACCCCATCCGCGACGACATCCCCATCATGCTCATCGACGAGGCCATCCCAACGGCCCAGGTGTGATCGGTTCTCCAGAACCAGTCATCGACAGAACCTTGTCCTGAGCTTCTGGGGAAATGACGGGGAATGAGTCGCTCACGGGATCCCCAGAATGGCAGTGACCAGGCGTGGCAGCGTCACGCCGGCAGGCCCTTGCAGGAATACGTCCGTGATGGAAGTCGTAAAGTCCGTGGGAACGACGTTGCACTCGATGATGAATGCGCCCCCGGCCTTTGCCAGGTAGGGTAGTTCCGCCGCCGGGTACACGGTGGCCGACGTGCCCACGATGATGAGCACATCACAGGTACGCGCGTGCCGGTCACTCTCGTGCAGTGCTGCTATCGGGATGTCCTCCCCGAATAGCACCACGTCCGGCTTCATCACACCGCCGCAAGCACACCGTGGCGCCAATGCACGGCGCTCGCGGATGTCCAGGGGGGCGTAGCGGCGGCAAGTCATGCAAAGCATCCGCGCTGCGTTTCCATGGTACTCGATGACGTTATCGCAGCCGGCGCTCTGGTGAAGATTGTCGATGTTCTGTGTAATGATGGCCGCGAGCATTCCTTCCCGTGCCAAGTCCGCGAGGGCCAAGTGGCCGCGGTTCGGGGCCACGCCGTCGATCAGGGCACCGAGGTCATACCACATGCGCCAGACCTTGTCGGGATTCATGAGGAAGGCGTCGATGGTCGCAAATTCCTCGGGCGGATAGCGATCCCAAATGCCGCCGGGGCTGCGAAAGTCCGGGATGCCGCTTTCCACCGAGGCCCCGGCGCCGGTGACTGCGATTACCTTTCGGGCCTGCTTGATCGCGCGCGCCGCCGCCGTGAAATCATTGTCTCGCGGAGCTTCAGTCATTGCCGTGCTTCCACTTGCCACCAGAGATTGTCTGACCGGCCAGACGCGTCGGACAGGTCAGACAGCCACTCTTTTCAACCTTGGCTGACCGGCTCAATCCGCTCAACGCCGTGGAGATAGGGGTGCAGCACCGCCGGAATTTCCACGCTGCCATCTTCCTGCTGATAATTCTCCAGAATGGCGACGAAGGTCCGGCCCACGGCCAGCCCCGAACCGTTCAGTGTGTGCACAAACTCGGGCTTTTTTTCGCGTTTGAAGCGGATCCCCGCGCGCCGCGCCTGAAAGTCCGTGAAGTTTGAGCACGAGCTGATTTCGCGGTAGGCCTGCTGGCCCGGCAACCAGACCTCGATGTCATACGTCTTGGCGGCAGAAAACCCGAGATCGCCCGAA
>JACPGD010000528.1 GCA_016182645.1 Candidatus Hydrogenedentota bacterium
ACAGCCGCCGGTAGACCGCGCCTACTACGAGGCCCGCCCGCTGGGCTTCGACCCCGCCGCCAAACGCCGCCAATTCCACGAAATCGAGCGCGACATCATCAGCCGTCTCGGCCAGTTCAATCCCGTGGGGCAGATCATGCGGCGCATGTGCCGCGAGTACCAAATGGTCGTGCGCATGCTCGAGGCGCGCGGCACCCCCGAGTACGCCATCCTCTCGCAGGAACTCTACGGGTCCGCGAGCGACGTGTTTCACGCCGGCGACCCCACCATCGCCGATCTCGGCGTGATGATGACCGAGTACCTGACGAACATCGACCAGAGTTTCTGGCTGCAGGCGGACGAGAAGAAGATCTCGAGCGAACAGGCGGTGGACTTGCTGCAGCAACGCCTGAAAGACACCTTCGGCGACCAGTCCGGCAGCATCCGTGTCCTGCTGAGCGACGGCATTCTCGCCGATGCCGCCGCAGGCTCCGACTACCTCAAAATCCGCAAGGACGCCCTGTTCAGTGAACGCGATCTGAAGTTGCTCGAGGTCCACGAAGGCTGGGTACACGTCACGACCACCTTGAACGGGTTAAACCAGCCGATTTGCACCTTCCTGAGCAAAGGCCCGCCGTCCTCGACCGTGACCCAGGAAGGCCTGGCCATCCTCATGGAGATTATTGCGTTCGCATCGTATCCCGCGCGGGTGCGCCGCCTCACCAACCGCGTCCGCGCCGTGGATATGACCGAGCAAGGCGCGACGTTCCTGGACGTCTTCGAGTTCTTCCGCCGTCAGGGTTTCAGCGATTTCGACAGCTATACCAACGCCAGCCGCATCTTCCGCGGCAGCACGCCCACCGGCGGTCCCTTCACCAAAGACATCTGCTACAGCAAGGGCTTCATCCTCGTCTACAACTTCATCCAGCTTGCCGTGCGCAAGGGCAAGCTCGACCGCATCCCGCTGCTCTTCTGCGGCAAGACCGTGCTCGAAGACATGCGCGCGCTGGCCCACCTCGTCGATGAAGGCATCGTTGTCCCCCCAAAATTCATGCCACCCCAATTCCGCGATCTGAACGCCCTCACCGCCTGGATGTGCTATTCCAACTTCCTCAACCGCCTCAACCTCGAGCGCATCGAAGGCGACTACGCCAATATTCTCTAGAACTTTGGGGGCAGATTGGCCTGCTTACAGAGGGCATTTGCGGTAATTCGATCAAACGTGCGGTGTCTTTTCACCGGGACCGCTTTTCTCCCCTTGCTGTAGATGGAATGATTTCCCCCTTCCCGAACCAGAGCATATCCGTTTTCTTCCAGATATCTTATGAGTTCACGTCGACTTACGGACATGTTGGAATGTCAATGGGGATCTGCTCGAGTAGTCCGTTCCCCTGCGGGATTTCCCATTCCTCCTGCCTGTAGGCCAAAACCATTTCCCGGAGAGCATCGGCAATCATCATCCGGCACTCCTCCAGATCCTTCCCTTCCGAAATGACCTCCGGCCATTCGACGACCTGCCCCATGTATCCGCTTGAAGTCTTTGTGTATTTGGCCGTGTATTGGCTTAGCATGTAATCATCCCAACCATAGCTCCAACTTTCGTCTTGATTATAGCGCGATCCCTCTTCTTTATGCAGCAAGTAGATTCAGCGTCGCTTCGGTCGCGAGGGGGATTGGGGCGAAGATTCCGCTTGCGCGGCCGGCGTTAGATACTGCTATTATAGGCGGGATGGAGCAGGGGCTCGCTGGGGGAGCATCGCCGATGCAAGACTGGCAACGTCATGTGCGCGTGTGGTGGCACTCGCTCGTCGTGGCGGATCAGGCGGGCGCGCTGGTGCTGCGCGGAAGCGGCGCCGGGTTTCTGCGTTTTCTCTTCCTGACCATCGCCCTGCTTTATGCCGTCTATGGTTTCAGCATGGGGCTTTTCGCCGGTGTCCTTCCCGCGTTTGTGTCCATGCTCAAGCTGCCCGCGCTCTACCTGTGCTCCATCGCGGTGTCCGTTCCCTCGCTCTACGCGCTCAATTGCCTCCTCGGGCCGCGGCTTCACTTCGATCAATGCCTGCGCCTGGTACTGCTCTCAATCAGCGCCAATGCCGTCGCCCTCGGCAGTTACGCGCCGGTCAGCTATTTCTTCGTCCTCACCTCCTATGAATCCACGTACTTCTTCCTGATCATGATGCACGTCGCGGTCTTTGCGCTGTCTGGCTTTCTCTCGGTAGGGGTCATTCTCATGATTTCGCGCGCCACCGCCCGCGTCGGCGGCACCCCCTTCCACCCCGGCATCATGCTGGCCTGGGGCATCATTTATGGCCTTGTCGGCTCGCAGATGTCCTGGTTCCTGCGGCCCTGGGTCGGCTCACCGGCGGAAGCTTATACCCTCTTCCGCCCGATTCAGAGCTCCTTCCTGGAAACGCTCTGGCGGCTTGTTCTCGAACTCTTGGGAATGCAGCCATGATCAAGGGTAGCCATCCCATATTTCCCATTCGTCCCATACTTCCCATTCGTTCCGCCAAAGGCACGGAGACGCCCCATGGAAAACACCGAAGAACCCAAAGAATCCTATGACTTCACGCGGGTCCCGCCGCCGTTGCGGCGTGCGCCGGCGGAGCCGGCTGTTCTGCCTGGGCCGCTCTGGGCGCGCATGGACTACCTGCTGCACCACCCCGACTCGGTGGTGGAATCCATCAAACGCGGCCAGGATCTCGGGCTCCTCACCCGCACGTTCGTGTTGGCCGCTGCCGTGGCCAGCGCGGTCTATGGCGTGGTCATGGGCGGCACCAATTTCTTCCAGGGCAGTGAAACGGCAGTTACCACCGAACTCCTGTACATGGTGACCGCCAGCATCAAGGTGCCCGCGCTGTTTCTGGTCACGCTCCTGATCGTCTTGCCGCCCATGTACGTATCTGGCATTTTTTCCGGCGTGCGGCTCAGCTTTACTCAAGTCAGTACCTTGCTGTTGTCCTCGACGGCTCTCGCCACCATCACCCTTGCGAGCATGGCGATGGTGGCGCTATTTTTCGCGCTGACGACGCGTACCTACGACTTTATGAAGCTGATGCACGTCCTGTTCTTCGCATATGCGGGCCTGGCGGGGTTGATCTTCCTCGTCCGCGCGTTCCGCTACGTCTCGCCCCGACTTACCGAAGGCCCCATGCTCATCTTCATCATCTGGTTCTTCCTCTACGCCTTCGTCGGCACCCAACTCGCCTGGGTCCTCCGCCCCTTCATCGGCAACCCCGACCTCCCCTTCATGCTCTTCCGCGAGCAGGAAGGAAACTTTTATGAGAACCTGATGCGAACGTTGGAAAACGTACTGGATTGAGCAACGTGAGAATATCCGGTGACCCAACCGTTTGAGGACTTTACTTTCGATGACCGGCGCGACCGCATTCAGTTGCGGAAGCGTCTGGCGGTCTTTCTGGCAGACTTCCTGGTCATGGGATGGCCGATCTTCCCCATTTCTTTCCTTGAGGCCCCCCAAGACTCCCCGATTATCACCGCGCTGACGGTGTTGTTTTTCACCGGCTACGCCCTCTTCTTCATCTCTCAGAACATTCTCGTCGTCTTATGTTGGGTGACACAGGGCGAGGTCCTGTACTTCAACCATATCCTGCTTTCCAGAGGCTGGTTCTGGGTCCACTGGCGCTGCGTGATGTTCGGTATCATGGCGGCCGTGGCCGTAGCCCTCTGGCTCGCGCCGTCATTACCCTTTCTTTTCACCGGGGTGGCCGCATACTTGCTCTATTCAGTAGGACTGCTCTTGGACTACTGCCAAATGCTCAAGGCAGTGCTTTGACGAATTCCAGTGATATACGAAGATCTACTGTACGGTTATCACTTGCCTCGCGGTGACAATGGGATTCTTGTCTTGGTTTCTCGACTGATGGAATAGAGGTGGCGTATTGCGAGACAACTTTTGGGGGACAGGCTGGACGACGGTGTTCGAGTCCTCACCAAGCCAACCTTCTGAGAAGTGGAGCAATCAGAGACTCGATACCATCTCTGGGTGGTGTAATCTCAACCAGTCGCGAAGTCTCGTGTGAAGTTCCTCAGCCAAGGCGAGCATCTCCTTCGCCTCTTGCTCCGTGGTAGTGCCGGCGCGTTCATACTCGCCCAAGTTTCTTTTCTTACGAAACCTATCCAGTAGCCGAACAGAGTCAGCATCCCAGGCCAAGGTGTGCGTGAGCGATTGGATCGCCCTGAAATGATGGGCTCCTCGTGTTGCTCTGTAGCCTTCCGCGGCAAGCGCGGCGATCGCCGCCTGCAGGGCGGCATTATAGGCGATGGCCAGGCGCCAGTCGGCACTAAGACCTTCGTTGCGGCAATCTCTTAAGTCTCGGTCAATCACCGCCAGAAGATCCCTGATTTCACCAGGGCCACTTCTATGTTCGATGAGCCAACCGTTATGCAGCCAGTCGCGCAAGCTCATCTTCCGTACCCACCAAGAACACTTTGGGTCCCTCCACTACGGAAAACAGGAAGCCATCCCTAGACTTCACTCTCTGCGTGAATTCCTGCTCGGCGTAGACAATGGGATTCACCTCACGGGCAAGTTTGTCTTCGGCGGAAACCAATGCCTTCGACACTTCGGCGAATGTTACGGGGCCCACGACAACCACGTCAACGTCACTTGAACGGTTCTCCCTGCTGGACGCGACGGAACCGTAGATAAAAGCCAATCGAACATCGCCAACCGGCCGGAGGGCTTCCCTCAGCGTCGCGGCAATCCCCACCGTCTTCAAGAGCAGGCTTCGCAATTCCGGGAAGACCGGACACCGCTCATTGACTTGATAGTGGACTTGGTTGCCCTGCACCCTCCGGACGATAATGCCGGCATCCAGCAACTGCGTGAGTTCCCGTTGTAGCGCGCCCATGCCTACGCCGGCCATGCGCGCAATCTGGCGAACATAGAACGCTTCGTCCAGATGCGCGAAGAGCAAGGCCAGAACAGCTTGCCTCGTTCGCCCGAACAGCACAGAGCCCAAATCATGTTTTGGCATCGTATCCATCATGGGTACAATCGTACCCAATACGGGTGCGTTCTTGCAAGACTCCATTTCGAGTAAATTTTCACTTGAGGCAACAGGGACTCAGCTTGCTCCACCGACCAGATCCCGGCCCTTGACCAGTGCCCGCATCTTGCCGTCGGCGACGTTGCGCGGCAGCATCCAGAATCCGCAATCGGGATGCACCCAGCGGACGCGCTCGGGACCGAGCACGTTGACGGCATGCTCAATCCTACGTGCCACTTCTTCAGGCGTCTCGATTTCGTTGTCTTTGATGTCAATTACGCCGACGCCCAGCGCGAGCGACGGCTTGAGATCGCGGAGCAGATCCAGTTCCTTGAACTGGCGCCGGGCAAACTCGAGCACGAGGTGGTCGCACTCGAGCGCGTTCAGGAAGGGAAGCAGTTTCTCGTAGTGGCCGCGCTGGATGGTCTGCCCGCCGTAGTTGCCAAAACAGAGATGCACCGCCTTGCCCTTTTTCGCCGCGGAAAGGACGTGGTTGATCGCGCGCGCGGCGAGCGCGCCATCCTCCGGCGCGCCGGGCAGGTTGGCCTCGTCCACCTGCAGTACGTCGGCGTCGATGTCCAGCGCCTGCAACCGCAGCGCTTCGGCCAAATCCATGATCAGTGCCTCCCGATCGCCATAGTGGACATCGAGCAGCGTCTTCAGCAGCATATACGGACTGGTGATCGTGAACTTCAGCGGTGCGCGCGTGAGAACCTTGACGAAGGCGTGGTCCGCGCTGAGGCGCAGGCTCCCCTCGCCGATCTTTTCGCGCACGACGCCCGCCGGCTGGGCGCGAAAGCCCATGCCCGCCTGCTTTCGGAACGCCTCGCGCTCCGCCCGGCTCAATGCGCCGCCAATCCCGGCCATCGGCCGGATGAAATACTCGATCATTCCGTTGGTTTCGGGATGACTGATGTCGAAGCGCGACAACTCACCGTCGGAAACGACGTCAATGCCCGCGAGTTCTTGCGTTTTCAATACCACCATGATCGCGTCGCGCAGGTTCGGCGTCGAAGGATACGCCGCCAGCCACGATGGAATCGGATAGCTGCCGACGACCGTGGTCTTGATTGGCAGTTCACTCATTGCTCACACTCCAGTGTATTTTTGCGTTGCCGGGATGTCCTTGCCGGCCCCATCCTCGGGGCAGGGGAAAACGAGGTGAATAGGCGCCCCAGCGGATGCCGCCCAAAAGCGCAGGTGTACTGTAGTCAAGGACAATCGGGGAATCAATTCAAGGCAATCATGTGCTTTTCTTGACCTCAAGTTGTGCTACACCATTGATACTCATTGAATGGAAAAAAATAGAGCAATTGTGCTAAATTCAAATCAGGGGTCAATAGGAGTACGACAGTGAGTAATAGCTATATGGCGGTCATAAAGCAACACGGTGAATGGTGGATTGGATGGATTGAAGAGGTCCCGGGAGTGAATTGCCAGGAAAGGACCCGGGAGGAACTTCTTGAGACGCTGAAGATTACGTTGGACGAAGCGCTGGCGTTCAACCGGGAAGAGGCGCTTCAAGAGGCCCAGGGCGGTTATCTTGAAGTGCCGATTAATCTGTGAAGCGGCAGGCCTTTCTGAAACATCTTCAAAGGCATGGTTGTGCTTTCGTTCGCGAAGGCGGGCGACACTCCTGGTGGGGGAACCCGAAAAACAAAAAGCGTAGTGCCGTCCCACGCCATGCCGAAATAGATGACGACCTGTGCCGGAAGATTTGCAAAGACATGGCCATACCGCCGCCCCCAAGATGAGGCCCCAGACAGACTGACTAAAAAAGCTGTGCCTGTTCGCCCGGGGCATTCTCGGTCAGCTTTCCGAGCCGGGGATAGGCCGTGACAAGCTGTGGCGGCAACTCGGCGAAGGTCCGGCCAATCGCCGCCTGAATCTCGAGCGCGTTCACGACGGCCTGGCCGCGGTAGTGGTTGTTCGTGATGATGAAAAGGTCGTTCACAACTTTTTTCATCCGCTGGATCTTGTCGATCCACGGTTTCAACTCTTCCTCGCTGTAGAGATAGTTGTAGCGGTCGTCGCGTCCCGCCGATTCCCGGAACCAGTCGTTGTGGTTGCGCCCGTGCAGGCGGATGTAGCCCACGGGCGCCGTCACCCGCGCGGACGGTTTGATCGAGTGCGAAAAAAGGGGCTGATCGATGTTGCAGAACGCGACCTGGCGCGCGGCCAGTTCCTCATACACTTCCGGCACATTCCAGGACGCATGCCGGATTTCCAGGCTGAGCGGACATTCCTGGAACGTGTCCAGCACGCGCGCAAGCCAATCCTGGTTTTCGGGGACGTTCTTGAAGCTCCACGGAAACTGGACCAGCACCGCGCCAAGTTTTCCAGACGCCAGGAGCGGCGCTAACCCTTCTTTCACGAGCCGGGTTTCCTCCCGCCCCGGCCAGACATCGCGTTCATGCGTAAAACGCTGCCAGAGCTTGGCCGTAAAAAGGAAGCGGGGATTAGTCGCCACTTTGACAACCCAGCTTTCGCAAAACCGCGGATTGGGCGGGCTGTAGAAGCTGGAATTTATCTCCACGACGTCGAGGTACTGGCAAAGAAAGGTCAACGGGTGCAGACTGCGTGGCATCCGGGTCGGATAGACAACGCCTTTCCAGTCCTCATAGGACCACCCCGCCACACCCACACGCAGATTCTCAGCGCGAGCAACCACCATGATTGAATTATAGCAAGGGCAATTCCTGCTTCCCAGAGCAAACAAGGGTGTCTACCCCTCCCAGCCGAGAAATGTTTGCGTCGCCTGGAGGGGCGGTGCCGTCGAGCAGGAGGAAGGAAGTAGTATTGACCGCATTGAAACGCCAATGACTTGCTGTCATCATGCGTGCAATCGATTCGGGCATGAAAAGAACATAAGGCGTCTTCCCATGACAAGACAAACCATGCTTTCCGGTATGAAGTTTAGCCGCATCGTTCGCTTGCTGACCGCCACGCTCTTGGGTGTGGCTGCATCGGTCTGTTCCCCGTTCGGATTGGCCGTAGCGGCCGATGCGCCTCCCAGAAACTGCGTCGTTGGCGAAGGGCCCGGATGGCGGCCCCTGTGGGAAGAGGATTTTACCAACGTCAACTGCGATCCGGACACGTGGACGTGGAAGGACGACGGCACGATTGCATGTACCGGAACGCCTGTGGGCGTGATGCGCACCAAGAACAAGGTAAAGAATTTCGAACTCGTTGTGGAATGGCGTCACCTGAAATCTGGCGGGAATTCCGGTGTTTTTGTGTGGGTGACGGACGAGTCAGTGCAAAACCTCGAACGCAACAAACTGCCCCACGGCGTCGAAGTGCAGGTGCTCGATCATGCGTATACTGAACAGTACGAGCAGCAGTCGGGCAAGAAGGCGGACTGGTTTACAACCAATGGCGACGTGTTTCCCGTGGGTGTATCCAGGTTGAAGCCATTCCCACCGCTGTCACCGGATGGCTCCCGCAGTTTCCCCTCAAAGAACCTCAGCAAGAGTGCGGGCGAATGGAACCACTATTACGTGCGCGCCATCAACGGTGAAGTCCGGCTTTGGGTGAACGGGGAGGAGGTTTCCGGTGGTTCAGACGCCCAACCGGCCACCGGGTATCTTGCCCTGGAATCCGAAGGCTCCCCCATCGAGTTCAAAAACCTCCGCATCCGGGAATTGCCGTAGCGACGCCCCTATGCGGGTCTGAATCTTCGCAAGTGGAGTTTCTTTTCTGGCAGACTACGCCCGGGAGCGCAGACCATGAGTCCGGAGCCAAACGAGACGGTGCAACAGGAACCAACCGGCGCCGTGTTAAGAACGGGATTCCTGTTGCTGATCATTCTGTTGTTTGGCACTGCGCTCCGCCTGCACGAACTGGTCAGTGCCAGCTTTTGGTATGACGAAGCGGCCAGCGTCTACCTGGGCCGTTTCTACGACGCCCAATGCCGTTTCTTCGACCCCGGCTGGAACAATGAAGCGCCATTGTATCCCTTGTTGGTCAAACTTTGGGGCGGCCTCGTCAGCGCGTTCTCGAACTATCCGCCCCTCTCCATCCAGCGCGATTATCTGTTCCGGCTGCTGCCCTGTGTGTTCGGTCTTCTTGGGATCCCGCTCATCTATGTGCTGGCCAGGCGAATCCTGGAGCGCGAGGAGTCAGCCTTGCTCGCGGCGCTGTTTTTTGCCATTTCACCCTTTCAGATCTATTACGCCCAGGAATTACGTGTCTACTCGCTTTTTGTGTGTCTGGCCCTGGCGGCCACGTGGTTCCTGTGGCGCGTGATTGAGGACGGGAAAACGCGCTACTGGCTGGGCATGGTGTTGACCCTTGCCCTGCTCATGTACAGCCATTTTATCGCCGTATGGATCATTTTCACCTTCAACCTCTTCATATTGCTCTTGCTGCCCTTCCGGCGCGACCTCTTGTGGCGCTGGACGGCCTGGATGCTGCTGTTGATGGTGCTCATCGCGCCGGCCCTCCTGATGGCGTGGTGGATGAATGAAATCATCCTCAAAATCGAGGGCACCTGGTATCCCACGCCCACCTGGAAGACAGCGGCCATTACGTTCAAGAACTTCTTCGCGGGCTACAGCTTCACGCCCTGGGCATACCACGGTCTGTTGCTCAGCGCGGCGGCCTTTCTCCTCTTGGGCTTTCTGGGCCTCCTGCGGCGGCCAAAGGCGCTCCTGCTGTTAGGACTGCTGATTGCCGTACCCATTGGCGGGAATGTCCTCTTATGGGGCCTGCGCAGCTTCTCATTCTATGAGCACCGTCTATTCATCTTCTCCGGGGCAATCGCCATTATCGTCGTCGCATACGGCGTGGCCATGCTGCGCTTTTCGGTACTTGTCGGCGCCGCCATTCTCCTTTTTTCGGGGCTGACTTGGCCGTGCCTGCAAGACCTCTACGCGCATCGAATTCATCCACTCGAAACGCACCGGCTCGGCGTGTTTGACAAGGTGGACTATCGCCGCGCCGCGGTACATATCGGAAAAGAATGGACAGAGGGCGACTTCCTCGCGCACGACAGCTTATTCACGACGTACTCGATGCAGTACTACCTGTCCGTGCCGCAGGCCCACCTGGATTGCGGTGTGGACGACGCGGACCCGAACACCACCGATGCCGCGATCTATGTCAAGTACATGGCGAACGGCACGCTGCTCCAACGCCACAACCTGCTGCCGGTCCCGGCGGCGGAAGCCACGAAAGATGCCCAGCGCGTGTGGCTCCTCGAGCCGCGCGGCATTACGTTTGATAATGTCCCCCAGTCCATTCCCGCGCGCGAATGGCTGGCGGCGCACGGTTTTGCCCTGCAAGACACCAGGCCGTTCAATGGCCTCGAGGTGCTGTTGTATAAGCGTGCGGCGGCGCCGCCAGCACCCGCCGCCGTGCAGCCACTCCAAGTGTCTGGCTCGTCTGACCCGTCGGATCGGTCCTATCCGTCTGATCCGCCCGAACCGTCCGGCACCTCACGTCCCTCCGTCCCCCACCAGCCCCCCAACGTCCTGATCATTCTCATCGACGCGCTTCGCGCCGATCACCTGGGCTTGTATGGTTACTCGCGCAACACGTCCCCCTTCATCGATCATTTGGGCGCTGAGGGCGTTGTCTTCGAGCAGGCAGTGTCGCCTTCGTCCTACACGCGCGAATCCGTGGCGGCGCTGTTCACCGGACGCTATCCGGCCTGCGATGCTTGGGGCATGGGCTGGTATGCCACGCCGGACCCCGCGCTGCCGGGCCTGGGCAAATTGTTTCAGAACGCAGGCTACACGACCGCGCTCTTCACGGCCACGCCGATGCTCGAAGGCTTGAGCTTTTATGAAGGCTTCACCGAGTCCGAATGCGTCGTGCTCGATTTCGGCGACAAGGGCTACAGCGTCAGCGGCCAGGGCCCGCGCCTCGTGAAGCGCATGCTCCAATTTGCGGACACCGTGGGAGAGAAGCCCTTCCTCGCCTATCTGCATTTTCTCGATCCCCACGCTGAATATGAACCCGCGCGCGAGGCCCTCGAACAGTTTCACCCCCCGCTGGATCCGCCCGTGCGCCTGTACAACGAGGTGCGCTTTCATGTCCCGGAACTCGTCGCCGCGGGTTTCGGGCCGGGCGAGGCCCGCTTTGATGACCTGGCCGCCCGCTATGATGCCGAAATCGCCATGATCGATGAGAACCTGCGCGAGTTGTTCGATGGCCTGGCCACGCGCGGGCTGCTGGACAACACCTTGGTCGTGGTGACAGCCGATCATGGCGAGGAATTCCTTGAGCACGGATTTGTCGAGCATGCGTGGCAACTCTACTGGGAATCACTCCACGTCCCGCTCATTTTTTGGATGCCGCAAGACCCACTCCAAGCAGCTCCCACCCCGGCCAGTGCGTCCGACAAGTCCGACAGGTCCGACACAGCCGCCACTTTCCTCAACCCCGCTCGCGTGCCGGGACTCGTCTCGCTCGTGGATGTCCTGCCGACGCTTGCATCGTTTTGTGGTATAGCCCTGGGTTCCGTCACTAGCGATGGTCAATCACTGTTGAAAGAAGAAGACGGTGCGTGGGCACCCCAGGTGCCCGAAGGCCGTCCGGTCTTTAGTTCCTTGCTCATTCAGGAGAGAGTCCTGCAGCATGCGGTGTTCCGGGACGGTCTTGCTTATTTGACCGCCACCGCACCGGTGACGCCCGAGGACCTCACCGCCACCGCGCGCCAACACCGCCAATTGCGTGAAGCCGTGGAGAACGGACAGCGTCCGCCCGTCTCGATCTGGGCACAGCCCGCGCAGGAAGCACTCTTCGACCTGCGGAGCGACCCCACGCAACACCAGAATGTGCTCGAGCAGCACCCGGAGCAGGCCGCACAATGCCGCGCGGACCTGGAGGCGCTGCGCGCCCGATGCCCCCTGGCGCCCGTGGACGACGCCCAAAAGCGCCACGGCGTCAGTCCGGAGCTGCAACAGCAAATGGACGCGCTGGGCTATCTCAACGCGGCGGGGACCGAGAACAAAAAGGACACGGCGGATGCAGCGACCGCCGAGTAGTCCTGTCCAACTCCACGCCGTAGCCGGAGCTTCCAGCCCCGCTCTCCCAGCCTGGCGAGAGTATCTTTTCCCCTGCGTCCTGGCCTGTTTCTTCGCCGTCATCGGCACGTTTCCCTATGGGTACGGCTACGCCACCGCGCCGGAAGGCAAAGCGTTCATGGGTTTCGTGGGACGCGGCACGTGCGGTCTGAATGGCTACCTGATGTTTGCGAAACAAGTCCAGGATGGCCAGCATCTTCTCGAGAACAGGACCACGCCGGAGCCACTGCCGAGGACCTATTTCAATATCGAGTGGTGGCTCTTCGGCATCGTGGCGAAGCTCACGGGACTTTCGTTGATTGTCACCTTCCACCTCGACCGCATCTTCACCGTATTCTTTTACTGTCTCTCGCTCTACTACCTTGCCGCACGATGTCTGCCCACCCCCGGATGGCGGCAATTGGCCGTGGCCCTGATCACGCTCGGCTCCGGCTTGGGCTGGGTGTTGCTCCTGGCCACAAGTCTGACCGGTCTCGAACTTCCTCAAACGTTTGATTGGCCCGCGATCGACCTGCAGGGCGTAAGCATTTTTGCCTACTTGGTGAACCAGCCGCACTTTGTGCGGGCCGCCGCCTGCGCCGCGCTAACGTACGCGTTTCTCCTGGATGGAGAGCGCACGGGGAAGCTGCGTTACTTCGTGTTCAGCGGGTTGGCCGCCTTTGCCCATTCGATGATTCGCCCCTACCATATCGCGGAGCTGTATCTGGTTTATGCCTTATTTCCCGTTTTGTTGTGGATTCGGGGAGCAGGGCTGGAAGCCCCGGCTGCGTGGCGCCGTTTTATGAACTATGGCGTGGCAGGCCTGGCGCACTCGCCGGCCGCGTTGTTCTACCTCTATCTCGCCATCGAGGGAACGTTGGGCATGGCGGGATGGCGGCGGCAATCGCGATTCCTCTTCTCGACTGTGCTTTGGATGGGGTTGCCGTTCCTCCTCGTCTGCGTGCACTTTGCCTGGAACGGTCTGTGTCACTGGCGCAGCGCGCGGCCCGCAACGCTGCTGCTGGGCCTCTGGCTCGGGATCGCCTGGCTTCTCGTCAACACCTTTCCGTTCTTTGTGGCCGGCCACGAAGCAGCGTGGGGCGCCTACACCACCGCGCCCGTGCTCCTGGCCTTGATCGGGCCCGTCCCGGCCGCGTTGCGCTGGCTGCAAGTGCACGGGCGCGGCCGGTTGCGCTTCACTTCCCCTCTGGCGCGGCGCGCCATGGCGGGAATCCTGGTGTTGGCGTGCATGCCTTCGTCAGTCTACGCCTATGCCCGCATGTTCACGACCCTGCACCATCCTGTCTACCCCCAGCACTACTATCTCGACAAAGATACACTGGCCGCCCTGCGCTGGCTGGAAGCGCATTCCAGCCCAGAAGACGTGGTCCTCGCCAGCCACAACACGTCCCAGTACATTCCCCGCTTCTCCCACAACAAAGTCGTCACGTACCACGACATGTTGACCGCCAACTATGCCGAGAAGACCGCCCAAGTGAAACAGTTCTTCGCGAACCAGGGGGATGACGCGTTCAAGCGCTGGCTCGTGCAACACTACAACGTCCGTTTTATTCTCTACGGCCCTGAAGAGCGCGAAGAAGGCGCCATGCGCCCCGAAGATCATCCCTGGATGCAGCAGGTGCTCCAGACTGGCCAAGCAACGGTTTGGGCCGTTCAGAAGGCGGGATCAGAGCGAAATCACCTAAAATCAAATTAGACAGTATACTGTATAATTTTGCAGGGAATATTAGACAGTATAGTGTATAACTTTACGCAAAATTTCCAGCTAAGACTGAGGACAGTGCCTTCGTGCTTGCATCTTACTTGTAATTGGGCCGGATTCCAGCCACAATGCCCACGGTGTGGCGAATGCTTGGGCAACCTTTCCTCTTATCATCTGGTATAGTTGGAAAGGAAAGAGCTATTGGGAGTGGCCGCGGCATGGCTGTTGGGTCCTCTTTGCTGTTGCACATTGACGAAATCCCGGACTGGTCCCTGCCTATTTGGCGCGAGGCGATGCTGGGGGTGGACTGGCTGCGCCTGCGGGCATCACGGGTCTACTATGGGCTTGGAATCCCCCGCGGGGACAAGTCGCCCGTCGTGGTGATCCCCGGTTTCATGGGACACGATTGCTACCTCCTCGAGCTCTACCTGTGGCTCTGGCGCATCGGCTACAAGCCCTACATGTCCAAGATTGGTCAAAACGCCGAATGTCCCAACATTCTTATTGAACGGCTGCTTGCCACGATTGATCGCGCCTACGAGGACACGGGAAAACCCGTGCATCTGATCGGCCATAGTCTCGGTGGGGTTCTCGCCTTGGGGGCCGCCTCATTGAACAGGGAGGTCGTGGGCAGGATCATCACCCTGGGTTCCCCCATCCGCGGACCGCGCGTGCATCCGTTCGTACTGCGCAACGCCCAACTCGTGCGCAATCGCATCCGCCGCAACAAGCACCGCCGGCCCGCGCACAAGCCCTTCGAGGAAGACTGCTTTACCTACGGCTGCGCCTGCGGGTTTGCCTGCAGTGTGATTGAGAATTTGCCGAAAGACGTGCCGCACCTGGCTGTTTACACACGCAGCGACGGGATTGTGGACTGGAAAGCGTCTCAGACGGGCGATAAGAAGCGCGATGCTGAAGTGGCGGGTACGCACATCGGCCTGGTCTGGAATGCCGAGGTCTACAGGCTTATCGCGGGGAAACTGGCCTGCGGACAAGAGACGAAGAAGAGACGAACAACTGCCACGCCCGGACACAGGGCGCACGCCGGAAATGGAAATCTTGTTGCGGGACCTTTGCGGAAAACCTTCTCGGGAGGGCGAGCGAACCCGCGAGCCGGTTGAAGACCGCGAGATCCTGGGCATTCACTGTCATCCAACCGGCTGCTAAGGAAGCGCGGCGTAACCCGTTGAAGAAAAAGGATCGCCATATGAGCGGTTCCTTTGTCCGAATCCCCGCCCCCGGCGGTCCAAAACTCGCGGGTACGCTCGCCTTCCCGAAATCGCCTCTCCGCAGCAGAGCGCAGCTAACCGGCGCGATTCACGGGGACGACGCAGCGGAAGCCCAGCGTGGCCAGTTGCGATTCCATAAAGGGGCCTTTGCGGGACGTGGTCCGGATGTCTTCGGCCCGAGAACTCCAGCAGCCGCCGCGGGCCACCTTGCGCGGGACATTCTCGGCGGCCTGCGGGTTCTGGCGCAGGTGCGCATAGGGCAGGAACGCATCCAACGTCCATTCCATGACGTTGCCCCCAAGATCGTAGATGCCGTCGGGCGTGCGGCCTTCTTCGTGCATGGTCACCATCGACGGCATCCCGAGGTAGTCGTTGAAATTGCACAGCGTTGGGTCCGGCTGAAGGTTGCCCCAGGGGTAGCGGCGGTTCTCCTTGCCGCGCGCGGCGAACTCCCACTGCACTTCGGTGGGCAGCAATTTTCCCGCCCATTCCGCATAGGCCCTCGCCTGTAGCCACGACACGCCGACCACGGGCTGATTGGGGCCATTAAACTGGGGATCCCGCCAGTACTTCGGCTCGGGCGCGCCGGTTTCCTCGATGAATTTCCGGTACTCTTTCACTGTGACCGGATAGATGTCCATCCAAAACGGCTCGACGGTCATCTCCTGTTCCGGGGCTTCCTCGCGCACCTCGTTGTACCCCATCAGGAAGCTGCCGCCTTCGAGATAGACCATGTTCTCGGTGCTGGCCTGCTCGGCCCGGTCCTTGACCATGATGATTTGGGAACTGCGCGCGGGGTTGTACGAATCTTCAAAAGCCTTCATGAGCGCTTCCCGAAACTCGCGTGCGGACTGCCACCGCCGCTCTTTCTCTTCCATCAGTGCCTTGTCCAGCACGCCGAGGAGCGACGGCGATACATCATTGCGCACTTGCCCGACCATCACCGGCTCATCCATCGGCGTGCGCAAGGTGAACAGTTCGTGCAGCATCAGGCCGACGGCAAAGATATCGGCGCGGAGGTCGACCGCCTCCATCTTGCGCTGTTCGGGAGCGGTGTACGCGAGCGTGCCAATGACGCGCTTCTGTTTGTCGGATTGCTGCGATTCCCCCTCTTGCGACAAGGCGTCATGCACGGCCTGGGCCAGACCGAAATCCAGGACCTTGACCCGCTCGGCCGTCATGAGCATGACATTTTCCGGCTTCATGTCGCGGTGGATGACGGTCCGGTGGGCGAACTCGAGCGCGGACAGGATCTGGCGTGAAATGGCAATGGCCAGACGCACCTCGACCAGTTTCCGGTCGGAGCGGTGCTTGCGCAACATGTCGCGCAATGACTGCCCGTTCACGAATTCCATCGAGAGATAGAGAATGCCGTCGGCGGTCCAGTTGACGTCGTGCACGGCCACGATGTTCTCGTGCCGCAGTTTGCGCGCGATCTGCGCTTCCTGGATAAATAGTTGCTGGCCGCGCTGGGTGCGCAGCATGCGCGGGTTCATGAACTTTAACGCAACGGTCTCATCAATCAAGGTATCGTGCGCGCGATAGACCACGCCCATCCCGCCTTTGCCAATGCGCTCTTCGATGATGTAGCGGTCGGTGACGCGGTCGCCCTTTTCGTACACAAGGTCATTGCGCTTGATGGGGTTATGGGTGACCGGCACCCGGATGGGCTGTCCGCAATTGAAACAGACCCCCTTCTTCCCTTGTACCGTGGGCGGGACGTAGATGCTGAGGCCGCAATGTAAACAATTTACTTGAATCATCCTGGCCGGATCGTACACTGTAAATTACTTCTTCTACAACTGTTAGGGGTATAGTGGTAGTGGTGTCAACAATCTTCTGTAAACTCGCTTTCCCCTTGGAAGCTTCCTTGACCTTGATGTTGCCTCAGTTCATCTTCCCCCCTAGGGAATTACAAACTGTACTAGTAGTGCATAGTTCGTTTGGCCGTGCCGCCACCGTCACGTACCGCTTTCCGTCACACAGCCATTGCTCGTGGCGCTCCAGAAGGTGTGCCCCCACCAGCTGCTCACATGAGGCTTCGTTGGGAAAGAGGCCTAAGAACTCGGTACTATCAAGAAAACAAATTTGGTGAAATGTCTGAACCTCAATGGAAAACACTTTGGATGTGGGGCTGTCAAAATCGGCACACAGGTCGACGGGTGAGCGTTGCGATTGCTTTTGCGTTCCTGGGGATAGCGGTGGCGGAGTCGGTGCGCGTGGAACCGAGCACAGCGATCTCGGGCAATCTGGGAACGTGGATGGTGGTGTATACGGTGGGCGACGGCGGTATCGCGCAAGGGGGGGCGTTGCGCGTCGAGTTGCCCGATGCGATGCATGGCGGGCCGCGCAATTCGGCTAACCGGCTGCAGGCGACGGAAGCGGACGCGCCCAATTATGTGTCGGCGTGCTGCGCCCGGGAGTCGGTCTTGTTGTTGACAACCGTGGAGCGTGAGACGGGCGCGGAATTGGTGAAGCACCCGAAACCTTCGCTGGACGGGCGCTATGAGCGTTACGTGTTCGTGGTGCGAGTGGAAGTCGCACGAGGCGGGTTGGAAGCGGGGGACACGGTTTCCGTCGTCTATGGCGACACCAGCAAGGGGAGTCCGGGGTATCGCGCCGGGGATGTGATCTCACCGCCACTGCCGGTGTTGCTCGCCGTCGACAAAGATGGCGGCGGCGCGTTCCGCCGTGTCGAAGAGAAGGCCACGCTGCAAATCGTGCCGGGGCCGGTGGCGGAAGTGCTGGTGCATGCGCCGTCGCGCGGGGTGGCGGGTCAAACGGCGAGGGTGCTGGTAGCGCTGCTGGATGCGCACGCGAATCCCGCGACCGCGGGCGGGAGCGTGCGCCTGGGCCTGGAATCCGGCGCGGCGTCGCTGCCGGAGCGGGTTGAAGTGCCCGCCGGCGCATCACACGTTACGTTGGAGGTGACACCGGAATCCGCGGGGGTGCTGCGGGTGCGGGCGGCGCTGGCAAACTCTAACATTCGGTCGATCTCGAACCCGATGGAGGTGTTTGAGTCGCCGCCGACCGAGCAACTCTTGTGGGGAGACATTCATTCGCACACGGAGTACAGTTGGGACGGCATTGGATTCAATGCGTTTGACTACGCGCGCTATATTTCGGGACTGGATTTCTATGCGCGGACGGATCACTCGACCGCGCCGGAGCCGGAAGGGACGCGCGGGCTGAACTTGGGAAATTGGGAGGCGTACTGCGCCGAGGCGGAAGCTCATCACGCGCCGCTGGAATTTGTCACGCTGCACGCGTATGAGGCGTCGTTTGGCGCGCCGTATGGACATCACAACGTGTATTTTCGCGGCGCGCCAGGAAGACTGGTTTATTACAGCCAGACCACGCTCCCTGAGTTGTGGGCCGCGCTGAAACGAGGCGAAGCGCTGACGATTCCGCACCACACCGGCAAGTTTCCGCGCGGCATCGATCTTTCGATTCACGATCCCGCGTTGCGGCGAAACTTCGAGATCTACTCGGGGCATGGCCTCAGCGAGGCATACGACCCCGAGCATCCGCTCTCGTTTGAGCACAGTGACTTTACCTCCCCCGCGAAGAGCGTCACCGCGCCCACCTACGCGCAGGACGCCTGGCGGCTCGGCCAGCGTCTTTCGACCGTGGCGGCCTCTGATGATCATCGCGCCAAGCCGGGCCAGCCACAATACGGGCTGACGGCGATTTATGCTCCCGCACGCACGCGAGAGGCTGTGTTCGATGCGCTCTACCACCGCCGCACCTACGGCACGACCGGCGTGAAGATCATTCTGGACTTCGCGCTGGATGGCACCCCGATGGGGAGTGAAGCGAAGGTCTCGGCCCAGCCGAGTGCGCACATTCACGTCCTCGGCACGGACATCATCGCGGCGGTGGAATTGCTGCAATGGGTTCCAGGAACTGCACACTTTGTCGTGGTACAACGGTGGGAACCCGACGCACTGCAGTTCGATGAGACCTGCTCTGTCACGAACCACACTGCTGGAGCCATTTATTACGTGGGGCTCCAGCAAACCAACATCATCCGCGGGCGTGCCGTCTGTGCTTGGTCTTCGCCCATCTGGACTGTAGCGGGGGCCTGACACCGCCGGCGCGTACAGCGGGCGCCGGCGGCACAAGGCCAAGCGATGGGGGTAACGCCCTACGGCGTCACGCCAATGGTGACAGGCCCGCCTACGGCTTCGAGCCGGACGTTCTTGTTGAAGGTGCCAGTCTCCGCGCCACTGCCGGCCACAAGGCTAATCGTTCCCCCGGCGGTCACATAGTCTATGCCCTCCTGCAGCGAGTTAAACGGTTGGAGTATCGTGCCCAGTTCCACCCCCGTGTGGGCAAAATCCACCCAAACGACGGGAGACACGCCCACGAGGGGGTCAAATCCGGTACCCGTCAAGGCGACGTACGACGTGCCTTCATCGGCATCGTTTGACACAATCGTAATGTCAGCGATTTTCACGCCGGCCGCACTCGGGTCAAACACGATATCAAAGGTGCGCGAGATTGAAGGCGCCAGGCTCGACTGGCCTGTGTCATTGAGCTTCGAGAATGAAGACGCCTGCGCGCCCGTCAGCGTGACACTGGTCAGCGTCAGCGTGGCGGTGCCCACGTTGGTAATGGTCACCTGCTGTGCCGCCGTCGGCCCGGAGTTAATGTTCTGGTACCCGAAACTCAGCGCCCCCGGCGACACCGTGATTTCCGCGGCGGGCGGAGGGGAGAACGTGCGAACCTCGACCGCGCGCCAATCGTCGGCTCCGCTCAGGGCCAAGGGCGTGCCGATAAGCGCGCCAGTCGACGAATTGATCCGCCCGAAACCGAGATTGCCTATACCGTAGAGTTCGCCAGTGTCCGTGAAACAGATGCCCTGATTCAGCGCATTCGAACTGGAATGCGAGCCGACCAGCGTCATCACGGCGTTGCTGGTGTTGATTGTATAGAGCGCTCCGGTTGTCCCAAGTCCGCCGGTGGGCGAAATGCCATACAGGACACCAGCCGGTGAAAACGCCAGACCCTGCGCTGCATTGCCGCCACCCGACATGGTCCCAATGTAAGTCTGCGCCCCTGTACTGACATTGACGCGGTATAGCTCATGCGAGCTGCCGCCCGCGGGAAAACCGCGACTCACATAGAGGTCTCCATTGGGCGCGAAGGCCATCCCTCGCACATTAATAGTCAGAGCAATGGCGGCACTAAGGGCCCCGGTCTCGGGGTCAACTGTATACAGTTGGTTTTCCTTGCCGGCATAAAGTGTGCCGTTGGGAGCGTAGGCAAGCGCTTGCAGTGTCGCCGGAAGATCGCTACGTGACGGGGCCACTTTTCCAAAGACGGTATCCATGTGGGAAAACTTCCCGTCATATCCGACGACGACGAATTCACCTTCTCCCTCACCTTCTCCCTCACCTTCACCTTCTCCCTCGCCTTCACCCTCCCCGCCGCCGGCTTGCAGGAGGACGTTGTCGACGTACCAATCGTCAAAACCCGACACCCCGAGGCTGCGGAACCGGAGCGCAAACGTGGCATGAAGCGCGCCCGCCGGAAGTGCGAGCGAACTGGAGCTGAAGGTGGACATCACGGAACCGGAACCAAGTTTGCGTTCGAGTTCCATCCAAGATCCCGTGCTGTTCCGGTACTCGACGATCAGGTCGTCCCCGGTTTCGGTCGGATCGGCGGCGCCGGTCCGCTCATAGTAGTAACTGAGCGTCACCGCGCTCTCCAGGCTCAAATCCAGATCCACCGACTGCACAAGGTCGCCGCCGTTCATGTGGAGACTGTTCGGTGAACTGGGTTCGGCCAGGCCCGTCGTATCAATCACCGCCCCCGTCACGGTCGCCCACTTGCCGCTGTCAAAACTGGTGGTGGGAAACGTGTCCGAGAATGGCAGAGCGCCGCCGCCACCACCAACGGATTCCAGCGTGATGCTCCAGCTATTGAGCGTCCCTGAATCGCCCGCCAGGTCGTCGACTATCGTCAATGTCCAGGTGCCCTGTGCATCGGAACCATCAAAGCTAGACAGAAGGCCTTCGGGTCGATAAGTCCCCGTGAACGGCGCGGTGCCCAGTGTGATGGAAGTCGAAGCTTCATCATCCAGGACTGTGTTGGTGAAATTGTCGCTTGTGCCGCCCACGTCGCTGAAAAGCTCCACAACGGTGTTGTCGGGCGCTTTCAGTGTCACGTCAAGGTCAGCGTCGAACGTGTGGGTAATATTCAGGGTCACGTTCACATCCGAGATGAGAAAGGAAGGGCCCACGGTCAGCGTGGACGTTATCGTGCCGATGCTCGGGATGGCTTTTGGCACGTCCGTGCTGATGTATTCCCCACCTTCCCCTTCACCTTCACCTTCTCCTTCTCCTCCCACGCCGTATTCGTCCGCCCCCACGTCATAACTGGCGTCCCGTGTTCCTCCTTCGAAATCGTGTCCGAGCCCGTCGGCATCGTCCCCTGTGTCAATACAAACCGAAGTGCTGCCCAAGTGGCCGTCACCACCCGCGGGATTGACCAGATCCGGGTCCAGATTGAACACGCCCGCACCTGCGCTATAGATCGCGCTGAGGTACGCCTCGACAACGCCAATGTCCGAGTACTCGCTGAATGCACTCAGCCCGGAACTGCCAAGGTACAAGTCACGCGTCGTGTTTCCCCAAAAGATGCTGTTGGAGAACCGCAGATCGACTATGCCCGAGTCCAGCGTGAACGCCCAAAGGCCGTAGCCTTCCGAACCCAGGGGGAAGGCGGTGTGCGCGCTCACCGTGGCCGAGATGTACCGGTACCGGGCCACTGCCGAGTTGGTCGTTTGGGACGTGATGGCAGAACCTGTATTACCCACCATCATCGTGTTGGCGATGGTGTGATCCGCTTCGCCCGAATCCCAATTGGCAAAGGTCAACACGGAGATATCGCCTGAGGTGTTGGAAAACTCACAGTCCACAATGGAGAACTTGGAGGAGGCGGTCCCTTGGGTGATAAACACGACGGTGCCAAAGCCGCCATTGCCCCGCTCGAAGCGCAGCCCATCCAGGATGACTCGCGGCGTCCCGCTGCTGATGGAGAAATACAGGACTTCATCCGTGTTCCCGCCATCCAGGATAGTCTGGTTACTGGAGAGATCGCGCGAGGTGAAGACACTGTTCCAGCCCCCCTGGATCATCACCTTCTTGTCGGAAAACGTCAGGTAATTCACGCTGTGCGTACCTGCCGCCACGCGGATGCACGTCCCCGCGGCCACGGAATCGATGGCCGTGGCCAGGCTGGTGTAGGTCGCGCCACTGGGGGCGACCGTGACCGTCGCCGGCGTCGCCGCGCTCGAGGGACTGCTGCCCAGTTGGTACTCGAACAGGTTGACCACCCGGTCATTGTCCGGGTCCAGCCAGGCATCGGCCGGATTGGCCGCGCTCAAGCCGTAGGTCGCCTCCCAGCTATCGGCCATGCCATCGTCGTCGGCGTCGGTGGGCAATACCTTTGTATTGGGCGCGGCCTTCTGGGCTGCCTCCGGTTGGCCCGCTGCCTGTTCGATGGCCCGGGCACGCTCGAGATCCTGCATTTTCAAATCGTCCGCCGTGATTTCGGCCGGGGCCGCTTGGGCGATGCAGATAATGGCCGCGGCATATAGAGAAAGCGCGGCGAAACACGCCCCCTGGCAGCGTCCCCGGTGGTGGAAGCATTTGCTGTTCATGGTGGCACCCCTTTGAATTTGTTTCCAAAGTCATCGCTGCTATGTATGTTTGTAGCAGAACTTTTTTGATCTGTCAAATCGTGTCTAGCATAGTAACTATATATCAATCAGTCTTGACAGATGTGCATTGGTGCATCTAAAGAACTTGATACTTTGACCGGCGCGTCCAACCCCTTTGTTTGCAAGAGGTTATTGGATGCGGGTGGGGTCTCGCTTGGGCCTATGGCCAATCTCTTGTCAAATATTCTTTATAATCCGTGCGGGCGGCTTCCCAGGAGGGAAGCCACCGGGGAAGCAGCGATACCTTCTGGTAGAGGGGAACTCACACTATGTTCTCGTGCAATCTTGCGTTGGCCATTGCTTCATTCGTGGCGGCTGTCGAACAACCACTCGTGCCGCTACAGCCAGGCGCCATTCCCACGGAAGCGCGGCCGCACTTTGTCACCGTGACGCCTGCGCGGCACGAAGGCAGCCCGGCCCTGAAACTGCATTTTCAAGTGAGCGACTGGCCCCATCTCCTGTTTGCCGCGCCGGAAGGGCTGTCGTGGGACTGGCGCGGGCATGCGGGCGTGGCGGTTGAGCTGTTTAATCCGGAAGCGAAGCCCGTGGACGTGGCCATGCGCGTGGACAACGCCGGCGCGGACGGCGTGAACCATTGCAACACGGTGCAGGGCGTGGCGCCGCCGGGAGAAACGTACACGCTGGCGCTGCGCTTCAATTTGGGAGATGCCGCCGCGTTCTGGGGCATGCGCGGCGTGCCGGAGCGCGGCCCGCTCGGCACGGGGGCCGTGTTGGACCTCGAAAAGATTACGGCGTTCCAAGTCTTTCTCAATTGTCCGCAGGAGGAGCACACGCTGCTGTTCCTGCGCGCGTATTTATTTGGCGAGGGCGGTCCACTCGATACGCTTGTGCCGTTTCCGTTTATCGACCGCTTCGGCCAGTACAAACACCGCGACTGGCCGGGGAAGCTACACGAGGAGGCGGAACTCGCCGCGCGGCGGGACGAGGAGGCGGCGCAGATTGCCGCGAAGCCCACGCTCGACGGGCGCGATAAATTCGGCGGTTGGGCCGATGGTCCGCAGCGTGAGGCGACCGGCTGGTTTCGCACGGAACAGGTGGACGGCAAATGGTGGCTGGTGACGCCGGAGGGCCGGCTGTTCTTCTCGATTGGCATGGACTGCGTCGGCACGTGGGAACGCACGTTTGTGGAAGAACGCGAACCGTGGTTCGAATGGCTGCCGGCGGCGGATGATCCGCAGTTCGGCGAAGTCTACGGCCACGCCAGCGGGGTGCACAGCATGGCGGAGACCATCGATGGTACGGGCCGCACTTTCAGTTTCTACACTGCAAACCTGATTCGCAAGTACGGCGAGAACTGGCCCGAAGCGTGGCGCACGCGCTCGCTCGAACGGCTACAGGCGTGGGGCTTCAACACGCTCGGAAGCTGGTGCCAAGGCGATGTCATCAATTCGCGGAAACTGCCCTACGTCGCTATTGCCAGCAGCGGCGAGGTGCAGGCCATCGCGGCGGCCACGGGCTATTGGGCCAAGATGAAGGATGTGTACGATCCGGGTTTCGAGGCCGCGGTGGACAAGGCCATCGCCGCGACGGTCGCGCCGCATGCCGCGCAGCCGCTCTGCATCGGGTATTTTGTCGACAACGAACTCGCCTGGGAGGGCATCCAGGCCGGCACGCTGAACAGCCCCGAGACGCAACCCTGCCGCCAAGCGTTTATCCAGGCGCTCCAGGAGAAGTATGGCAGCATGGAAGCGCTGAACACCGCGTGGGAAAGCACCGCCACGGACTGGGCCGGGCTGCGCTATCCGCAGCACCTCACCCAAGCTGCGAAGGACGATCTCAACGAGTACTTGTATCGCTTCGCCCACCGCTACTTCACCGTGGTCCAGGACGCCATCCGCCGCCACGCGCCGCACCAGCTCTACCTCGGCTGCCGCTTCTCGACCGCGCCCGACGCCGCTGTCCAAGCCTGCGTCGATGCTGTTGATGTGGTCAGCTACAACCTCTACTACCGCGAAATTCCCTGCGAGAAATTTGAGAAGATCACCCAGGGCAAGAAACCGATCATTATCGGCGAATTCCACTTCGGCGCGCTCGACCGCGGCATGTTCCACACCGGTCTCGTCCCCACGCGCGATCAAAACGAGCGCGCCCAGCAATACCGCCACTACCTCGAAACCGTCCTCGCCTGCCCCGCCTTCATCGGCTGCCACTGGTTCCAGTACGTTGATGAACCCAACACCGGCCGCACCTGGGACGGCGAAAACTACAACATCGGCTTCGTGGACGTCACGGACACGCCGTATCCCGAGCTCAGCGCGGCGGCGAAGGCAATTCACGAAGAATCTTACAGTTTCCGCGCATATGCGCCTGCGACTGAGTGAAACATCTTAGTATTACTCCAGGCGGCTTTGGAGGAGCTAATTCGGATTTGGCGCGGAAAGAATGTATGCTCTAACAGGAAGAAGAGGGATGTAGACATTTCGTCCGTCCTTAAGGGAGGGACTTCCAAACAGGAGGAAATCAAGTGACTCAAGAGAGCGCTCAGAACCAACTGCGCCTGTTCACTGAAAAGCTTCCCGCCGGTATCGTTCTGGTTGATTCGCAGATTCGCGACTTAGTGTCGCTGGGAACTTTAATTGATCGAGAGAACTTCGATGATCGAGGGCTCGACTCATGCTCGTATGACGTGAGAATTGGCGACCGGGCCGTAATTGGGGGTAGTGGAACAGAAATAGACCTGAATCAATCTCGTCTGGAGTTGACTCCCGGTTGTTATGCCGCAGTGGTCTCCCTTGAGCGGGTCCTGGTTCCTGATGACATCTTAGTTCGCATTAATTCGAAGAGGTCATTCTCATACAAAGGCATCGCTTTGTTAACAGGCTCGCAAGTGGACCCTGGCTACCAGGGGCATCTCCTGTTCGGCTTTTACAACGCTTCGTCAAAACGTATTGTCCTAGGAAAAGGTGAACCAATATGCAGCTTGGTGTTTGAGACTCTAGCTCATCCTGTTGCAAAGCCGAAGGGTAAAGATCCTTATCTCTATCGCGGCGAATTCCCGGCAGGTTTTGTAGACTTCATGGCTAACATGGAGGTACTATCTTGGCATCAGCTCAGCGAGCATGTGAAGAAAATTGAGGGAATGACCCAGCAAATCCTAGATTTGAGAAGCAAGTACGAAAACGTCATTGAGCCAATCAAAGACTTGACAGGAAACGTTGACAGGTTGACGCAAGACGTTGATAAGCTGTCTAGTACCATTGAGACGGTTGGTCGGCAAGTGGGGCGCCTCGAGAGTTTATCGGGGGAGAATATGAAACAGATCAACGAGGTCAGTCGAAATGTCCTCTTGCTCACTACAGAGATTGTTGGAGTTAAGCGAGAAACAGAGAGGGTGGCGCAGGCCGAAAGTGAGCAAAACACAGAATTGCAGAGCTTAAAGACGAGCTTTGGCAGATTTTCAATACTTGTCTATATATTTTGGGCACTTCTTGCCATGTTCCTTGGTGGAATTCTAGGTAAATATGTCCTATAGTCTCACAACAGCAGTTCTGATGGACTGCTTTGGAGGCCGGGATTTGATTTCCGCTGACACATTCACCGAAAATTCTTCAAGTCCGCAGAGAACGACCCGAAAGCGGAGTCTAATTTGCCAAGCCCTGCATTATAGTAAACACAAATAGAGGGGAGGCGTACGCATATGTTCAATAAGGAACAGGCTGCCTACAAAGCGCTCCGTGACATAGTCGTCGAGAGAACCAACAGATTTGTCTGCTGGTTGGGCGCGGGTTTCAGCGTCGATGCTGGTCTTCCCACATGGAGTCAACTTCGGGACCGCCTCTGCGCTACGCTTCAAGACAAAGCCAATGATCAGCAAGACGACAGAGAAAGAAGCAGAATGGCTGCGGCCGTGGCCCATGCGCAATCGGAACAGGACTTATGGTTAGCATTTACTATCCTACGTAATTCTCTAGGACAATCTACATTCACACAACAAATACGAGGCGAACTTGATAGCAATCACCTGAGCATTCCGGAGAAGTACAGACTTGTCTGGCAATTACCAGTCAGCGGCATACTGACTTTAAACCTGGATCGTTTCGCGGTTCGCTCTTATGCATCCGTGCGACCGGGAGCCGCCATTTCTGAGTTCGATGCAAAGGAAGTGGAAAGCTATTCGCATCTGCTGAAGTCTGCATCGCCTTTTGTCGCAAACTTGCACGGCCGTATAGAGAATGTGACGAGTTGGGTCTTGACGCGTGACGATCTTTCACAATTAACGTCAAGTGAATCCTACAAGACTTTCATAGATGCTGTCTTCCTCTCAAGGACGGTTGTGTTCATGGGCATAACGGCAACCGACTTTTCGATCGGCAGTCACCTTGACCGACTAAAAGACCTCAACATCGATCATGGTATGCATTTTTGGATCACGGATAACCGAAGTCCCGAAGCTGCCAAATGGGCCGAAAAAGTGGGACTGCAATGTATTTATTATACACCTACCGCAACCAGTCATAATGAACTTGCAGAAATCCTTGAGGATCTCAAGGTATATGTCTCAATTGATGTAACTGCAGAACCTGTGCCGCCCCCTATTATTAGAATGGGCGACCCCAATGTTCAAGGGACACAAACGAACTCGCCAGCAGAGGGCATTCGCCGAACCCTCAACGAGGAGGCGCGAGAAATCTTGGCCAGGGACGGCGATCGGGATAGACTGTATAGAGAATTCCTCGAAGAACGCGAAGAAGAAATACATAAGGCCTGGTTTATTTCAACCAGAGAGAATAAGAATTCTCTTTTGGGTTATCGAGTACTGGAAATGATTGGCGAAGGGGCCTTCGCCCAAGTTTTCAAAGCATTGGCCGACGATGGAAGCGAGGTTGCGATCAAAGTTATGCATCAGAGGATCCTTCGAAATCGACCGATGCTGGAGAGCTTCCGAAGGGGCGTGCGCTCAATGAAAATTCTTTCCAAGTATAGCGCGGACGGCATGGTCCCATACATAAACGCTGCCGAAATACCAGCTCTTGCTGTCATGAAACTTGTTGATGGGCCGAATCTCAGACAAGCTATGGAAGCGGGCATTGTGTGTGATTGGACCACCCGCCTTAGAATCGCGCATGAGTTGACCGCAATTATCCATAGGGCTCACAGCCTTCCTGAGCGAGTATTGCATCGTGATCTTAGGCCAGAGAACGTAATGCTTGAGGGCGGCTGGACATCTGATTGGCGTGTTGTGGTTCTTGACTTTGATTTATCTTGGCATCTTGGGGCAACAGAGATGTCATTCGTGTCAGGCGATACTTCGCAAGGTTTCCTCGCTCCGGAACAAACGGATCATTCATTGAAGGTGTCTACGAGAAACGCCGCCGTAGATTCGTTTGGCATTGGAATGCTCCTTTTCTATTTATTAAGCAGACGCCCGCCAAAATTTAATGAACATCGGACAAGAGATTGGCATAAGCAGCTTTGGGACTTCGCCTTGCGGCATAAACACACTGGATGGCAATCAATTCCGGTTCGCTTTTGTCGTCTTATTGAGAAAACAGCATTGGACGACCCTAATGAGAGAATTGATGTTGCGGTCATGGAGGGGGAACTCTCTCACCTTCAGGAATCGGATCTCAATCCACGGGCAGTCCGCTCGGCGGAGATGCTAGCCGATGAGCTTAGCGCGAGATTGTTTTTTTCCAGACTGAACAGCTTCAACTACGCATGGGATCAGGATAAAGTCTCTTCAACGATGAATTACCCTTCGGGTATGCAAGTGTCTATCATTGGAAAGGAAAGCCTGAAGAGAATAGAAATAGAATTCCAGTGGATGAACACAGGTGAACGAAAGTATAGTAGCTTCAAGAAACATATTATGGCCAACTATACAAGTGCAATCCAGGTATTGCAGAAGGGGGGGTTTCAAAACTTGGCTAATCCTCAACTTCGGGCGGGTAGCATCCATTTCGCTGTTGCTGCCGAAACATCAAATTTAGCACGAAATATTGACTCCGCCTCAGCCGGTTTGATTAAGGCCGCAGAGCTGGTTAGCAGTGAGCGATTCTGAAATGCATAAGTCACAGACTTGCAGAAGCTAGTGACTTGCCTGCAGGAGTCGCAGAGGCGTCAGCGGGACACACTTGACGCGGCCCCGTGTGCCGCAAGAAGACGCCGCTGGGTCTCAGCAATTCTTTGTGCTTTAGCTGGTTAATTCCGCCCCAATAAGGCTTTCATCCTTCCAGGGAATCCAAGTCTGTCTTTTAGACTGTGTCGAGTTCAATGTATTTCGACAAGTCACCTTTCGCTTCGCTGGCCCGGCGCAATTCCTTAATGGAGAGTCCTGATCGAAGATAGGCGGAAGTTCCTCTGTGCCGAGACATTCTTACGAGAGATGTTACTCCCGAAAGTGGCACTGGCTGATGCGTTCCATCTGGCCTTGGCTTCACCGATTGGATTATTTGCATTGCCGTGACATAGCGCATGGCTCGTTGAAACGAGCTCTACCCGCGATCAATGCTGCACAAGGACTCGGTTCACCTACCATCTGCACCCCTGAGGAACTTATGTATGAAGACCGAAACCTGGACTGATCCCATTGTCGATGAAATTCATGAAATTCGCAAGAAGATTGCGGAAGAAGCTGCCTATGACCTGGAAAAACTGGCGGCCCGGCTCGAGGAGTCACAGAAGCGCCATGGGGACAAGCTGGTGGATCGTTCGCCGCGGCCGGTGGAGTAGTCTCCAGGCACCGTTGCCCCGCCTCGCGTCTCACCCCAAGTTTCCTCGCCAAAGCCGTTTTGACAGGCGCCATACCGGCTGCGCGCCCTCTGGAGTTTCCGCGTCATTGGAGAGCCGCAGGCCAAGCCCGGAAGCGATCAGGGGGAGGTGCGGGCGGTAGTAGCGGCTGAAGACGAAGCGGACCTCACTGCCGCCGGGGGCGCGCAGGTGGAAGGAGTCCACGAGGATGCCGCGTTCGAGCGCAATGCCAAGGCCGGCCAGGGGCACGATCACCGGCGCGCGCCACCAGCGCAGGGCCACGAGGTGCGCGCTGTGCTCTCCAATGGCGAGCAGGAGCAGCCGCTTCCGTCTCAGTCCGGCGAAGGGTTGTTGAGGGAAGACTTTGACCGCCAGCGAGACGGGGCGGCCCACTACCTTTTCCAGGAACCAGATCAGGCGGGGTGAAACGTCGGAGACGGCATGGCCGCGCAGGCGCAACCACAAGGATTTGAGCACCGGGTCGAGCAGCAGGGTCTTGTAGTAGACCATGCCGCGGTGGGCCCAGTAGAACAGGGGCAGGCACGCCAGAAAGAGCAGCGCGCCGGGGACCAAGGCGAGGTAGGGGTTGATCGCATAGGCCGCGGCCAGTGCAAAGCACAGCGACTTGTTTGCGATCTCGAAAGTGGCGTCGAGCAGCGGGATCGGCGTGAGGAGCACGAGCACCTCGAAAAAGTATTTGACCGTATTGACGACGATGAAATTGACGGCTACGGCGGCCATGAGCAAGAGGTTTTGGCCGGCACTGAATACACCCGCTTGTACGACAGTGAATTCAGGATGCGGCGGGGGCACGGAACTCCCCAGCACCATCACCAGGAGGAACAGGATCAGGCCTGTGTACGCCTCGACCCAATCCACGGCCTGTGCAAAGAATTTCGAGACGGTGAACAGCTTCGGCACGGACGTGAGCAGCGTCAGGAACAGCAGCACGAGGAAGAACCGCAGGTCCCCGAGCAGGGGATGCTGCTCCAACAGCAGGTTCCCGCCCAGCACACCCTGCTGCTGGAGCAAGGTGATGCCCGAGAGGCAAGTCAATCCCATGAAAGGGGACAGCGCGACCGGCGCGAGTGGCCCCAGCAGTTCCGCCACGGGCAAGCGCTCCACCAGGATTTCCGCCTGCGCCCGCTCCCGTTCAAGCGCCGTTGGGAACTCCTGTGCCGCTGCCTGCGGCAGACCCAGTAACAAAGTGAGTACCACGATGAATTGAAGAGAATTCCTTGCCATGTCGTGACCGACTCGACCGGCCTCCTCGGGATGCATTCAAGCGTAATCATCCCATCACAAGAGTGCCAAATTCTCCTTTCAGCATAGCAGAAGGGACAAATCTTGACGTACTGGATTCCCCGCCAGCGCGGGAATGACGTGAAATAGCCGTGGTATTTCAGGGAAAGCCCAATTTCGGGCGAGCGTACCTGCGAGCCGGTTGAGGCGGCGGAGGGCGGTTTTTCTGCTCTCAACCGGC
>JACPGD010000529.1 GCA_016182645.1 Candidatus Hydrogenedentota bacterium
GTAGGGGAGGACGGAAAATACGGCGGCGGTTCCCGGCGCGATGCGGGCCGAGACGCGTTTGGGACTGAGCACGGGCAGATGGGTCTGCACATCGTAGACGTGGGCGTCCTTCGGCAGTGTGAGCCGCACGCGCTGTTCGTCTTCCGCTGTGGGGCCGGCCAAGAGTGCGAGGATTTCGGCCTGGCCGTAGGTGAATTGATAGCATTCGCCCAGGAAGTGGGGGCCTTTTTCGCGGAGCGGTACCGCGGGGCCAATCTCCGCTTCCGCGAAGGCGTCCTCCAGGGTCTGGAGCATCTCCGGATCGTCCCAGTCGAGCAGGGCGTGCGCGCCGGAAGGGCCGGGGGCAAACAGGGCGTCGAGGGGTGGAGTGTCGCGGGGCGTGCCGTGTTCGTCGAAGAGGCCCGGAGTGCCGAGGGCCATGATCCTCCCCCCCGCTTCCGCAATGTGCTGCATGCCCGCGATTTCGCCGGTGGACAGGGCGCTGACCGCGGGGAGCAGGAGCACGCGGTCGGTGGACGCAAGGCCGGGAAGTTCGGAGGCGGTGATAAAGCGCGCCTGGCGGCCAAGCCGCTGGACTCCATGCAGCAGGGAGGCTTCCGCATCGAATGAGCCACGGCCAGGCGGGGCGGCCACTTCGTTGAGGTGACGGCTGGCGGGACTGTCATAGAGGGCGATCGCGGGCGGCGTTGCCGTTGCGTGCAGGATCAAGGGCGCGACATCGGCGCTGAGTCGTGTGACCAGGTCCGCCACGGCGGCGAACTCCGGGGCGATTCTCCCGTCGGGCAAAACGGCGCTGGCGGCGCCGGGTGTCTCCGCGGCGCCATAGGCCGCCGGCCACCAGAGCGTTGGCGCCTGATGCAAGAGCGCAGCCCATACCCAGTACGAGGCCGGCAGACTGTCGTCCAACACCAGCCCGGAGGCGGCGCCCTGAGCTGCGTAAGATTGCGCCCGGACGAGCAGGCCTGGGTCTGGGCCGGCCGCGAGCCAATCCATGCTTCGGAACAGATCCGGCCAGCAATAGCCAAAGCTGGGATTGGCGGTGTCGAGGGCACGAAAGCCGATCTTGGCCTGGGGATCGACGGCGAGAATACTGGCCCGCATTTTTCCATGGAAGGCCGAGAATACGGCGTCCATGTAGGTGCGGAAGTCGACCCAGGGCGCATAGCGTCCGATTGACCGCGCCTCGTCCTGATCCAAGGGGAGGATTTCGTTCCACGCGGCGTATTCGGATTTCCAGGATTGGTTCAGGCGCTCGAGCGTGCCATAGGCGGACTCCAGCCAGTGCTGAAACCCTTGAAGACAGGTGGGCGATTGGCAGACGTTCTCCTCGCTGAGGGTCAGGCAATTGCCGTTGCCCAGCGAGTAGAGGCCGCTGCTGCCGGCCCAGTGGAACCCGGCCAACTCCTGGACCTGCAACGACTGCGTGTGCTGGTAGTCCGGGTCCGTGAGGCACGGTTCGCGTATGGCGCCTTCCCGGGCGGCGGCCACCTGGTAGCGGGCCAGTTCGGGCACTAGGCCAAGCTGGGCCTCGGCGGCATAGACGAGGGCGGTGTCCCCGGCGGGCGCATAGAGCAGGCGCGCGCCGTGATCGTGCAGTTCGCGGAGGTAGAAGCGCTCATTGTACTCGTCGAGCGCCGGGGCGGTCACCAAGAGCTGGAATTCAGGTGTCCGCGGCGGTTGGCGCACGGGCAGCAGGATGGTTTGACCGGGTTCCTCGAGCAGTTCCCAGGCGGAGAAATCACGTTTGGGTCCTTCCAGCACATAGACGTTCACCTTAACGAGCGGCGCCGTCAGGTCAGCGAACTGGAGCGGGAGGTGTAATTTCCCGCCATCGGTCGTGACAGGCATATGATTCTCCGCCACTACTTGCCCTGTGTTGTCTTCCGCCCGGGCATAGAGCACACCGGTCCGCGGTTTGCTTGCGGAGTTGATATCGACGACGCTGAACACCGGCCTGATCTCGGCGGTGATGTCCATGGCGTCGTTCGGCAGGAGAAAGGTCTTCGAGGCGCGGACATTGAGCAGGCCGGGCCAGCCGGGCACCTCGATGCGCTTGGTGAACCAGTCGTGCGTACCTTTGCGCGAGCGGAGCCAGACATCGAGAAAGAAGGTGCCGGGACGCGACAGGATGTCTATCGCATACTGCTCGGCGCCGTTGGGCAGGATGGCCTCCGGGGAAGGTACCGGCACCGTGCGCTCCCCGCTCCGTAACTGATAGAGGACTTCGTAATCACGGTCAGCCTCTGCGTTCAGTTGGAGGCGGAACGGCCGGAGCGGCTGGTTGGTAACGGAGTCCCGCACGGATTGCACGAACTCAGTGGTCAGTCCCGGCGGTATCTCCTCTTCCGTGGGGCCTTTCGGCGCGATGTCGATTATATCGGAGATGAACACTTCCGGATCGCGCCTGGCCGCCCAGAGCAAACAGCGGATCACGAAGGCGAAGCTGTTGTCCAGGAGCGCGGGCGGCGCATTCAGCGGGTCTGCCGGCACGGCGATCAGGGCGTGGGTGCGCGGCGGATCTCCGGGGTAGGTCAACTGCACCACGCGGCCGGCGCCAGCCTCCGACGTTGACACGGGGACTTTGCCAGAGAGCCACCCCCGGCCCCCGGTCTCCCCTATCCCCCGCGCGAGATCCCCCGCTTCCGCCTGTGGAGGCAAACTGTTCAGGAAAGTTACGAGCGAGCAGGATTGGCTGGCGCGATGATGGGCAAGGAGCAGCCCCGCTCCCTGGTTCACGTGTTCCAGGAGCGCGTACTGTTCGGCTTCCGGAAGGACGGCCACGTCCAGGTTTGCCAGGATGAGCACGTCCCAACGCTTCTGCAACTGCTGCTGCAGGCGCTGGCGCACTTCTTCCTCCGCCGCCCCTTCCACGGGCCGCAACGGATCGCACCCGAGATGCGTGCTGTCCCATAGCCCCACCACTTCCAGCCGGACATCAGCCCGCTGCTCGAGTTCGACCGCATCGCGCAACGTGAAGCGCGGCGCAATCATGAGCACGCGGATCGGTCCCCCGGCCAGCGGCTTCGCCCACGGCACATGAGCGGAGGGGACCGTGTTCGTGACAACGTGGGCGGGGGCTTCGGAATTGAAATCAAGGGCCGAAGCAACTTCCCCCGCTATTAGAATGGCGGCCATTATTGCAGCAGGCACAGACGATGTAGAGTGCTCCCACCACGATCCGAACATTATTCGCCAACTTTTCTCAGCGCAGCGTTGAGCAAACTCGGGGAAAGGTATAGGCCTGAAGCGATGAGTTCTTCCATCACAGATCTGGCGGAAGGAATCAGCCCGCGTTGTTTCGCGGCCAGAACAATTCCCAACGTACCCCTCACTGGCACTCCCCAAGTCGCCGCACATCGGCGTGCGGCAAGGTCATCGATAATGGCCACAATCCCCGGGTGGGAGACCGCATGGGCAAGCACCGACGATTCTCCCCGTCCAAGCCCCCACTCGAGAATGAATCCAGGCACACGGCCCGTTGGAATAACTTCAATCCATGGCGTTGCGTCAATGGTACGGGCGGTAATGTCTGTCGACCCTTTCGCACGAATCTCGAGCGCCACCGGTTCGGGGACGAGGATTCTGCTGGCAAAACTCTTCAACAAATCGGTCTTCCGGCCCCGGCAGAGAAGGATCAGCGGGGAGGCATTGATAACCGCCGCGTCATCCACGCGCCAATTCTCTATCGAGATCGCTCATGTCCACCTCAAAGGAATTTCTTTGCATGGAAGCCAGGGCGAGCAGAAAATCCGTTCTACTCAATCCCGCCACTTGCGCAGCGACCTCTTGAGAGATTCTAGTTTGCTCGTACCAAGACATGGCGGCGGCCAGCCGCATTTCCTGGGGAAAGTCCTCTGGGGCACAGCGGAGTGCAGCAAAAACCGCCTCGGGGAATTCCAGGGTGAGTGTCTTCATTTTGACCGCGTCTCCATGGCAAGAAGATGGTGGTTTCGATGAAATCATATCATTTTTCCCGGCCCCCTGTACTCAGCGTGAGAAAACCGGTCCGGGCCTTGGCATAGAGAGCACGTCGCGTCACCCTTGATGCAGTGGGATCGGAAACGCTAAGCTGTGCAAGCTTCTCAAAGGGGGAGTACCGCACGCTGTAATTCAGAGGCCGTCCGAGGGCTTCGTGGACCAATTGGAGAGAATACATCATGAAATTCGCCGCTAAAGGAATCATTTCCGCGATGATCACGCCCTTCACGAAGGGGGGCGATTATGTGGACTTCGACAAGGTGGGGCCGCTGGCCGCGTGGATGGTGAAGCGGGGGGCGCACGGGCTGTTCCCTTGCGGGACGACCGGCGAGGGCATGCTGATGACGCCGGAGGAGCGGAAGACGGTGCTCGAGGAGGTGGTGCAGGCCGTGGGTAAGAAAGCCATGGTCATCGCGCATACGGGGACGTTTGACCTGGCCACGACGATTGAGCTGACGCACCATGCGCAGGAAGCCGGCGCGGTGGCAGCGGGAATTGTCGCCCCCGGATACTACGGGTACGACGATCTCTCCCTCACCGCCTACTATAAGGAAATCGCGGAAGCGGTGCCCGACTTCCCGGTGTTGTTGTATAACCTGCCCAGTTGCGCACGCAATGCGCTGAGCGCGGAACTCGTGCTGCGGCTCGCGGAATCAGTTCCGAATATCGTCGGCATCAAAGACAGCTCGGGCAGCATGGCGTATTTGACGCGCTTGCTTGGCAACGCGCCCAAGGGCTTCAACGTCATCAACGGCGCTGATGAGTACGGTTATCAGGCGTTTCTCGCCGGTGCACCCGCCGTTGTGTCCGGAACCTCGAACGCCGTCATCGACCTCTACCTGGGTATCTACAACGAGCTGCAAAGAGGCAACCAGAAGAAAGCCTGGGCATGGCAAGTGCGGCTGGAACACGCCGCCCGCATTTTCCAGTACGGACGGTTGTTGGCATCCTTCAAGGAGGCCATGCGCATGCGCGGGTTTGACGCCGGCTATGTCCGCCCGCCCCAACGCGAACTCACCGCCCAGGAGAAAAAGCAACTGGCGAAGGACCTGGAGGCGGCGGGGATTATTTGAGACTGCTGCGGGAGGGCGCCCTATTTCTTGCCCTTCTTCTTTTTCTCTTCGGCCTTGATTCGGTTCCAGGAGTCGATGGCGCCTTCCGGCGTTTCCGCTTTCGTGTCGCCAAAGACGTGCTCGTGGCGGCGGATCATTTTCTCGTGGGTGGCCCGTAGTGCGTCGGTCATCTTGAAGCGCCCCTCTTCTTCGGCCGCTGCGGCCGAGGCGAGCAGTGTGAACAGGCAGTCGCCGAATTCCTCGGCCACGTCGTCATTATCATTGGTGGCGAAGGCATCCATGAGCTCCTCCGTTTCTTCGCGCAGGAACTTGGCAAAGTCGCGCCCGGTTTGTTGGCGATCCCAGGGACAGCCGCCGGGGGTCCGCAGATAGCGGGCAAGATCCATCAAAGCGACGAACCAGTCGCCCTCGGATTTGGGCAATTTGGGCAAATGGGGGTAAGTTTCCATGGAATACTCCGCAGGGTCTACCAGGTTTTATTGATTCCGCTAAAGTTTGTCCTTCGGCTGCCGATACTATAGCCAGAACGAGCCAAAAGGACAACACCCGGCCGGTTCCAACGGACTGCACGCCTTGCGGAAGGTGAAAGCGGAGAGGACAAGGAGGTCCACTTATGACGATTCAATGTTGCGTCTGTAAACGGGTGAAGAACGAAGATCAATGGGTGGGCAAAGTGCTTCACAGCACACTCAATGTGAGTCATTCTTATTGCCCGCAATGTCTCGAAGCGTCGCGAGGCATGATGCTGGTTGAATTGTCGCGGGTGGACCGAAAAACGGCAGCATTTGCTTCATAGGCTAGACGCGGACGAACACGGACTGGCACGGACAGCGAATTGCGTAGGGGCGCCGCCGGACCGCACCCCGCAGCCCTACTACCTCTTCTTGACTTCTGTCTTCAATCTTCTTTTCCGAGCAAGAGCCGGGCTGAATCAAGTTGTTCATGTGCGCCGACGAGCACGAGCACGTCCCCTGCGGCTAGCTGGAAATCCGCTCCTGGGTTTGTGTTCGGCTTGCCCTGGCGGAC
>JACPGD010000516.1 GCA_016182645.1 Candidatus Hydrogenedentota bacterium
TGTGCCTCTGCTCTTTGCCACCGCGCCCCACGCGGAAAAACTGCGCCGCCTCGGCCTGGAACGCGACATCGCCTTCTGCGCTCAAGTCGACATCACCTCTGCCGTCCCCCGTGGCCTCCGCCGCGAGGACTCCGGCGTTGTCGTTCGGAATTCTGCATGCTGATCTTATTTCTGGCTGCCTGTCTTCGCGAGTCTCTGAAGTCCTTGCTGTCCCTGCCGTCCCTTGTGCTAGTCTCAACCACAACATTGCTCGATGGCACGGAGGGGAGTATGTACTGCTGGCGATGGTTTCGGAGTTTCCTGCTGTGCGGGCTGCTGCCATTCGTTGGGCATGCCATGGCATCAGCGGCGGAGGTTGACCCCCCGAGTGCTGAGAATCCCGCCATTCAACGTGCCATGGCGGCGGTCGCGGCGGCGGTGCCCCAGGCTAAGGCGGATGCCCGCCGGCCGCAATACCATTTCGCGCCGCCCGCGCAGTGGATGAATGATCCGAACGGCCCGATCTTCTGGAACGGGTACTACCATATGTTCTACCAGCACAATCCCTACGGTGATCGCTGGGACCATATGCACTGGGGCCACGCGCGCAGCCGCGACCTTGTCCGGTGGGAACATTTGCCAATCGCCTTGTGGCCCTCCGAAGAGCAAGGCGAGAACCATTGCTTTTCCGGCTCCGCCACCATCGCCCCCAACGGCCAGGTGATGCTCTTCTACACCAGCATCGGCAATCGCGCGCCCGAACAATGGGCGGCGATCTCCAAAGATCAGGAACTCCTCACGTGGGAGAAACACCCGGACAACCCGCTGCTGGCGGAAATACATCACGGCGGCTCGAAAGTCTATGAATGGCGCGACCCCTATGTATTCCAACATGAGGGCACGCGCTACATGGTCTGCGGCGGCAACCTGAATGAAAGCAAAGGGGGCCAGGCGGCCGTCCAACTCTATCGCGCCGAGAACGACGCCCTGACGGAGTGGACCCATCGCGGCGTGCTGTTCATTCATCCCGATGCAGACGTGAAGAACATTGAATGCCCGAATTTCTTCCCCCTGCAAAATAAGTGGGTGCTTATCGTCTCCGCGCACCGCAACCCTGAGTATTTTGTGGGGATCTTCGATCCTAAACAGGCGGTGTTTACGATGGAAACGCGTGGCCATGTGGACTATGGCGATTACTATGCGCCCAACGGTTGCTTCGATCCCCGGCAGCGGCATGTCCTCTGGGGGTGGGTGCGCGGTTTTGATTTCGCCCAAGGCTGGAATGGCTGCCTCAGTCTGCCGCGCGTGCTTTCGCTAAATGCCGCGGGCGCCGTGCTCCAACAGCCCGCGCCGGAGTTAGAAGCGCTGCGAATGCGCGAACTGCTGAAGAAGACGCTCACACTGACCGCGGAACCCATTCGCCTTGAGGAGGCGCGTTCCACGCAACTGGAACTTGTACTGTCCCTCCAACCGCAACCGCTCCATCAGCTTGGGCTGACGTTTGAGGCAGGCGCAGCCGGCGGCGCCTTCACCATCGGCTGTTTCGATGACCATCTTGATGTTGCTGGCACCGCCGTTCCCCTCGATAGGACGGTTTCTGCTGGTGGTCTGTCATTGCGTATCTTCTGTGACCGGTCCGTCATCGAAGTTTACGTCAATGAAGGCGCGCGTTGCGTTACCAAAGTCTTCCCGCAAGGTGGCGGGCTGCTCGTGCCCGTGCTCTCACATCAAGCGAATACCGGTCAAGCTTCCGTGGAAGCCTGGGAATTGCGCTCGATCTGGTAGACGCATTGGTAATTTCGGGCGGGCGAGCGTACGCGCGAGCCGGTTGAGGCTGGGAACAACTCACGGTTGCAGGTGTGCCCAACCTGCTCGCGGGTACGCTCGCCCGCCCGGCGGTGGCTTTCGCAATACTCGAAGGAGAGGGAATCATGATCACCTCAAGAAGGGAATTCCTGAAAACTTCCGGCGCTGGGGCAGTGTTGGCCGGCGCCGCTTGGGCGGCGGAGCCAGGACTTCAGAAGGGTCGCAGACCGAACATCGTTCTCTTCGTCACGGACGACCAGAGCGACGCGGGTTGCTACGGCAACACGGTAGTCAAAACCCCGGCCTTGGACCGTCTTGCGGCCGAGGGCATCCGCTTTACCCATGCTTTCTGCACCACACCCTCGTGCAGTCCCAGCCGCTCCGTCATTCTCACGGGCAGGCACAACCACGCGACGGGGCAATATGGTCTCGCACATCCCTATCACCATTTTGTTTCCTTCGAGAACCAGGCCACGTTGCCCAAGCTCCTCCAGGATTCCGGCTATCGCACCATTCACGCGGGCAAGTTTCACGTCGCGCCGAAGGAGACGTTTGCCTTCGAGGAATTCTTCAACTTCGAGTTCAAAGATCACAAGACTTCCATTGATATGGCGGAAGCCATCCAGCCGGTGATAGAGAAGGAGGACAACCGCCCATTCTTCCTGTATTTCTGCACGCGCGAGCCACACCGGCCCTTTCAACGCAGCCATGCCGATCCCGTGAATCCGGGAGATGTGCGCGTACCGCCGTTCCTGCCGGACACCGGGGAATGCCGCAAAGAACTGGCGGAATACCACATGTCTTGCCAGGAAGC
>JACPGD010000520.1 GCA_016182645.1 Candidatus Hydrogenedentota bacterium
TCGAACCAATGAATGCACCTGCCCCGCAGCGGGCAATCAGAGTGCGGATGGAAGCATGGTTGGGCCGGACAGCAGCGCAATCGAGCGGTCGTCAAGCCGCCCGCACTATTTGACACGGCATTCTCATGGAAGCTGCCACCCTCGAGTCTGCGTTCCGTTCAACTGCCGAATTTAGGTTCAAGCGAATTCGCGGCGCGCTGAGGCCTAAGAACTCGGTACTCTCAAGTTATGAAAACAACCACTCTAGAAATCGGAAGCCACAAGTCAGAATTAAGAACATCTTCCTTCGAATTCAACGGCCGCGAATTGCTAGAACGCGATCCCGCATGCCTGTAAAACGGTTCGCTGCACCGCCAGATCGTGGGACTTCGCATAGCCGAACACTTTCTCGCCTCTGATGCACGCGGCGAAATCGGTGAAGTCGCGCTGATGCCGTGGTAAATCCGGCAAAGACGGCGCGTGCACGCCGGTTTTGTACGGGCCGGCCTCCTGCCGCAATGCCAGCCTGATCGCGGGCGGTTCGAGGGGTTGAAGGAGCGCCGTGCCGAGCGGCCCTTCCAGCTTGAAGTGGCGCGCGGGAAAAGCCTGCGGCTCCATCGCGGCGACGTGTACCGTCACCAGGCCATGAGGGTACTCGAGCACCGCGAGTGTGTTATCGGCCAGGCCGTCATCGAAATTGCCATCGTGCCTGAGGTACGGGGCCGCCTTCGTTGGCGGACCGAGCAGGAGCAGGACGATGTCGATCAGGTGACACCCAAGTTCGAGCATGACGCCGCCCGGATGAAACGCCATGCGCGTGCGTTTTTCCGGCGTTAGATCGGTGCACATGCTGGCCGTGATGGCGTAGGCGTCGCCAAACCAGCCCTCGACATAGCCTTGGCGGATGAGATCGAAACCGGGGTTGTAGCGGAACATGTAGCCCATCTGCACGAGCAGGTCTTTCTGCTCCGCGCTGTCCAGCAGCGACTTGAAGGCGGCCAGGTCGTGGCCGGCGGGCTTGTCGAGATGCAGGTGCTTTCCCGCGGCAATGACTTCCTGCCCCAGCGCCAGCAGCCGGGGCACGTCGCTTTCGACAGCGACGGCTTGAATGGACGCGTCACCCAGCAGAGCTTCCTTCACCAGCCACGGCGCGCCGTTCAGCTTGCCTTCAAAGAGCGCGCGGACACTGGCGTCAGGTTCGCAAACACCAACGAGTTCATAGTCGGGATGCGCCTGCAGGACCTCGAGGACATCCAACGCATGCGAGTGATTGATCCCGAGCAGCCCACAGCGGATTTTTTCGGGCATAAGCATTATTCCTTTGCATTGCCGCCTGAATCTGCCAAAAGGGACAGCAGGGACACCAGGGACGGCAGGGACACTGTCACTCCGATTTTTCTCTCACAATTGCGGCCGACCACTCTTCAGCAAGCCGCAGTTCGGTGAAACCCTGACCGTTTTCCAGTACTTCGGGCGCGCTGAATTCCGGGACTTCGCGGCCCGTGTCGTCGAATACATGTACTTCGTGCTTGCTTATGTCACCCCAGCCGAAGAGTCCACTGCGGTTGGTGATGATGCGTTCTTCCCCGATGATGTAACCCTCATGCAATTCCAGCGGCGTGATCGGGAACATGTAGCTTGTGAGGTGCGGGTGCGTGGGCAGGACGGTCATGTCGTTGTACCAGTGATAGACGCACCCGAAATCGAGCGCGGCGAGCATGGTCTTATACGCGTCCAGTTCGGAGCGCTCGGTGAGGTGATCGCCAAGGGCAATGGGCGAGTACAGGTGCGACTGCGTGCAGTGCGTGATGCTGCCGGTCTCGACGAAGCAGGGAAAGTGCAGCGCGGCCATCGCGCGCGTGAAGGGGGGGCCATTGCCGATAAGCGGCCCGCGCGCCAGAATTTTCTTCGCCAGCGCCACGCGCCAGTCGTTCGTGAGCAAAGTGACGGAAGCTTTCAGCCCGCGCAGCTTCATCGTGTCGGTGTCGATATCGCCGCTGAAGCCGTCCCACGGTTCACCGTAGTGATAGAGCAGCCGGCTGTATTCATGCTCGTCCCAGTAGACGCCTTCCGCCTGAATTGTGTCGAGAATAATGTCCACGTTGCGGGCAATGGCCGGGCCGAAGCTGTTGTTTTCGAGCGGAATGTAGAGCCGGTCATACGGTTCGCCGTAATCGGCCTGCGCACCGTCGGGCCCGAGCAATCGCGCATCGGCAAAGAGCTGCGGGCCGTCCTCCACCACATCGATGAAACAGTGGAAGTAGACAAGGCAGTCGACGGCCGGCGCCAGTTGGCGCCAGCGTGCGAATGACGCACGGTAGCTGTCGTGGGCCACGCGCTGAAAGGAGGTGCCGTGCGTGTACATCCCGTTATAGCGCGGATGATCAATGCTCGCACAGACGTATTTTGGATCTTTGAACTTTAGAAAGTCTGAAAGTTCTGCGTCGCTCCAGGCGTCCGTCAATGGGCCGTTACGCAGGAAGGCAAAGCCGCCGTCGATGAGGAAATTGGCGCCCACGAGCCGGCGCGCCGCGTTGAGAAAGGTCCAGTAATCCGCGCCGTTCTCCGCGAGAGGAATCAGCGCCCACTCCGCCGTGTAGGTTGCGCCCGGCGCGAGCACAAGCTGATTGTCGGCCAGTCCCGCGAGCCCGGGCACCGCATAGACAGCGCCGTGGATGCGAAAGACGTCGTCCAGTGGAAGCAGCCCAAATCCGTGATGGCCGAAGCGGGCGCAGAGCGTGGGATTCGACGCTGAAGTCACATTGCCTTCGCGGCTCGGCTGGTCCAGCCCGGCGAGCCAGAGTTGATCCGGCGCGGCGTCAAGCTGCACCTCATGCCGGTGCATCAACGGCAGCGGCGCGTCCGTCAAGTTCTGAAACGAGTCATACACGCGCACCACTTCCGCCGTCTTCTCGACGCGCCGTTCGTGCTTGAAGTGCGCATTGCTGCCGTGCACCCAGACGCCATCCGGCGTGGAGGAGCGGCTTTGAAATTTGTATCGTGCTGCGCCCACAGAAACAATAATGCCGGCGTCTGGGAGTTCCTCCAGACTAAACTCGGTCTCGTGTACGAGTTTCGGCGTGAGGCGGGGCAGCGGGGCGATGGGCGGGCCCGCCTTCTCGCGCGCTTGCGGCAGCGTTTCTACAAACAAGATCTGCGCGTTGGCGGCAATCAAGGCATTCTCGACGTCGCCACGATGCGTCACTTCGAGCGTGTTGTCCCCGGGACGGAGCAGATCGGTCACGCGCAAGTCAAACGTGCAGGCCGCATAGCCATCCACCAGCCCGTAGATGGAATGGGTGTCCGGACTGTCGAAGTCCGGTGTGTAGTAAGTTGAGAAGCGGTCTCCTGCCGCCATGCTGTAGATGGCGCCGCCGCGCGCTTTCGCGCGTTGCGGTTTGTTCAGCAGACGTGGCGCGTCCAGCACCGTGCCGTTCACCGTAAGGTGCAGCGCAGGCGTGTAGCCACCCACTTGGGGAAACTCCATCCGCGCCTGAAGCCGCAGCACGGCCTCCCGCGCGGGAAGCGGCGTGGGCAGGGAAAAAGTGAAGGACTGCGCCGCGCCGCGCGCCAGGGTCACGGCGTCAAACACAGGCGCGCCCTCGGCCTCCCGCGCCGCGACGGCCCCGTCCGCCCGCGCGAGCACCGCGGCCTGAAGCCGCAAGCGCGTGATCTCCCACGTCGCCGTCGCGCTAGTCAGCAGCGACTCCTGCTGCTCCGGCGCGCTGTCCGTGTCGGAGATGGCCACTTCAACACGCAAGCGCGTGCCTTCCGCGGGCGATTCCAGCCCTAGCGCGTCCCAGGGGATGGCCGCTTCCACGGCATATCCCTCGGCGGTCCTCGTTGCGGCGACACTCGCCCCCGGCAGCGAGTGTCCTTCCGGTTGATAGCAGAACGCCTCCGGCTTCACATCACGCAGGGGATCGCCTGTCTGGGTGAAACTGCCGGGACTCAGCGCAATCTGGAACTGCTCGTCGCCAAAGGCGGTGCGCCCAGGATCACGATCGGGCTGTACATCCAGAAACAACATCACATTGTCGCCGCGCCAGATCTCGCGGCCGCGCTGCGACTGCCGGACTGCGTCGTCGCGCAGCGAGGCGGCAACGTACAAATGTTCGGACCACCATGCCCACTGGACGGTGCCGCTGCAATCTTCCGGGCCGCTCCAGGCACTCTTGCCCCACACCACCTGCTCTGCCGTGCCCAGCTCGAGCGCCCCCGGCACCGTGCGCCAATCGCTCAGATCGCCGTCAATGGCGAACGGGGGATCGGGCTTCAGCGGAATAGCAATTTCCTCCGCCGCGCCCGCGCATGCCGCCACGCATAGCCAACAGAAAAACAAACGATGGAATAGCACCGGCAGCAACTCCTTCTGGTAATCGGACTGATCGGTCGGATCGGACTGATCGGACGGTTTGTTCCGGCTCATCATCCACAACTCAGCACTAATCACGGCGCTCGCTCGGCGTCAAACTGCGCTGTCACCGTCGTGTCCTCCTTTACGTCCACCTCCACCTGGGCCGCGGGTCCCTGTCCGGCCCACTCGCGGAAATGGAAAGACTTGCCTGAACTGGGCTGCGTAGGGTTGGATGGATCCATGAACTGTCCGAGGCGCTCGCCCGTACCGTAGCCCGCCGGTGTCTTCATGTCTGCCGGCACGACATCCACAATTTCAATCGTGTGCTTGCCGGGTTGCTCAAAGGTGATGTGGAACTTGCCGAAATCGCCGCCCTTGACGTACTCCGTGGTCCAGCGTCCGCTGTGCGTCCAGTAATCGAAGCCGTCGACACGGAAGCGCACCTCGCCGAGTGGCGGGTCGGTGACCACCGTCAGCCGTGGCCCCTTGACGTTCGACACATCCTCCACGCTCGGCGTGAACAGGAACACCCGTCCGGAATATGCCGGGATTTCGAGCGCGAGGTCGTCTGCCAATTCTACTTGGCGCGGCGAGCGGCTGGCGGCCTCAAACCCGCCGTTGTTGAGTGCGCTTGAATCATCGTCTTCGCGCAGCGAAAGATCATCGAACCAGGCCTTGCCTGTCTTCTGACGGAAAAGCGCATTCAGCGTCAATGACTGTACGGGCTTCTCCGGCTGAATCGTTACGGTGGCTTCCTGCCAGTCATGCGTCCCCACGGCAAACGGCGCCACATGGCCGTAGAGCCAGTCGCCATCGGTATACTGTACGTCCGCATACAATGCATAGTTGCCGTCCGCGTCGCCCGAAACGTTTTCGGCCCGGCTCCAGCCGCTGATCGTGACTGGCTGTGCTTCAGTCTGTTGCAGCGTGATTGTCTGCGCTGCGCCGCCGTCCCCGGGCTGTGACGTGGATTCGCACACAATGCTGCGTTCACCGCTGTGGCGCTGGGCGGTGTCGTTGGCGTAACCCTGCGTTCCATAGGGCGACCAGCCGTCCGCGCCGCTGCCAAACAGGTCGAGCAGCCGCTTCCCGGGCGCGGGCGGTCCCATGCTGATCTTCGCGGCGCGCTCCCGCTCAGGATTCACCGCGACCAGGCCGCGCTCGAAGATTCGGTAGTGCACGCCGTTTTCTTCCAGTTCCTCCGTCAGCGCCCTGCCTAAGCGCACGCGGTGAAGGTCCGCCACCTCCGGATCGCTCAACGGCCGCCCGCCGCTCCAGACGAAGCCGGCCAGCCGCGCGCTCGCGTAGCAGAAAAAGGCATCCTCGCGCACGCCATAGGGCGTCTGACCAAGATAACTGAGCGCCTGAATCTGCTTGCCGGCCTGCACATAGGGCTGCAAGTCGCGCCCCGCCTTGTTCCAATGGTCCTTCCAGTCGAACCAGCGCTCCTTGCTCACCCACGTGCAGATATATGATTCGAGCATCTCCGCATCGAGATACTTCCAGTACTCCTTCGGCAGAGTCGTCGGGCTGGCCGAGTTGCCGAGCACGGCGCCGTCCGGCTGAAACTCCTTGACCGTTTCCCGCACGCGCTTCAGCAGCATGGCGAAGGCATGCGTCTGATCGTCGTAAAGATGCTGGTGTTTTCCAAACTGCGGGCCCGAGCACGGCGCGCGCCCGCCCAGATTGTCCACGAAGACCCCGTCTGCCCCCAGTTCCATCAGCTTGCGCACCCACGCCACCATCCGGTCCTGATATTCCTGCACATTCGGGCAGGTGGTATACATGTTCTTGGAATCCTCGGACTCCCAGAACCCGGTCCGCACCAGATTGCCCTCGGCATTGACCTCAATGAATTCCGGGTGGTCCTTGAGATTGATCCCCTCGTAGGTGATGCTCGCGAACCCCTGATAAAACGTAACATACGGAAAACAGCGGATCCCCAGCACATGCGCCCGCGCGAAAAAGTCCGGATTGATCGGACAATGCGTCAGGAACGTCACCTTCGACTCCGCCAGCGCGCCCCAATCCGCTGGCGAATAGCCGATGGCATAGGTCTCTGCCTCGATGAGCCAGTCCGGCGCGGACTCCCCCACATCCAACTCCTGCGCCCGCGCCGTCCGGGCCCGCCACGCCTCCGACGGATCGGCGGCGGCATCCCCAATGACTGTCAAAAACAAGGTGAACAACAGCGCGTGTTTCATAGGCTCGATCTCCCCACCGTCAACCATACCCCACCTCCCCATGCCACGCCAACTTCGCCGTACGGCCCAGAAACCTGTTATAATTCAATTCCCTCCACCGGGCCCTTAGCTCAGTTGGTTAGAGCAGGTGACTCATAATCACTTGGTCGCAGGTTCAAGTCCTGCAGGGCCCACCA
>JACPGD010000521.1 GCA_016182645.1 Candidatus Hydrogenedentota bacterium
CCTCTACCCCACAGTCCAGCAACAACCGCAACGACGCACCCATCCCGCAGATACCCGCCAGATTCAACGCTCCTGGCTCATAGCGTCGCGCACCCGCGTCAAACGACAACGTGTCCTGCGCTACAAACTCGGGGCACGCCACGTTCCCCGCGCCCAGGACCATTGGCGCCAACTGCTCCTTTCGCGATTGCTTCACGTAAAAGATTCCCGCACCGCACGGCCCCAACAGCCACTTGTGCGAGTCCGCACTCAGAAAATCAACGTACCGTACATCCATCGGAAACGCCCCCAGCGACTGGATGGCATCCAGCGAGAAAAGCACGCCGCGGTCGTGAAGCGCCTGGCCAATTCCCGCCACGTCGATTCGATGGCCGCTCAGAAAGTGACACGAGGCCAGGGCCACCAGGCGTGTCCGCTCACCCAGCGCGCGCTCCACCACGTCCCACGTGATCACTCCCGGATACTCGGGCTGTAGCGGCGCCGGCTTCACACCCCAGTGCGCCAGCGCCGTCCACGGATACACGTTGGCGGGGTAATCCTCGGCGTAGTACACCACTTCATCCCCCGGCTGCCACGCCAGGCCGCGCGCCACCATGCTCAACCCCAGACTTGTCGGCCCCACGAGCGAAATCTCCTCGGGCGCCGCGCCCAGCAATCGCGCCGCGTCCGCCCGCGCCTGCGAAACCGTCGCGCCCACCTCGGGATTTTCCTGGGCCGCGCGCGATCCCGCCAACACACACGCATGAATGGCCTCCACCGCCACGCGCGGCAGCGGTGCTACCCCCGCATGCGCCAGAAACACCCCCTCCTGCACCACCGGAAACGCGGTCCGCCGCGCCACCTCGTCTTTCACCAATCCTTCAAGCGCATTCATGTATCACTTCCTTGCTGATAGCAGGGGGTTGCCACACCCCCTGCTCCGGGATCCTGCACGCAACTTGAAACTCTCACCACGCCATTATATGGTTTCCATGCGTACCGGGTGTCGCACGTCTCCTCCACCGCACAAGGAACCTGCTCATGTATCGCCCCGTGCTGCGCTCACTCCTGACAGTGGCGCTCCTCTCTGCCTCCGCAATCCCATGGGCCGCCGAATTGATCATGGTCCCCATGACGGATGGCGTGAAGCTGGCCACGGACGTCCACAAACCGGAAGGTGCTGGCCCCTGGCCGGTCATCCTCCTCCGCAGTACCTATGGGCGCGTCGGCGGCGGCGAAAAAGAATGGCTCGAAAAAGGCTACGCCGTCGTCATCCAGGACACGCGCGGCCGCGGCCAGAGCGAAGGAGAAAAACATGTCTTCTATCCCGACGGCTGGCGCCCCGGCCTGACCGACGGCGCCGACACTGTCCGTTGGATTAGTGAACAACCGTGGTGCAACGGGAAGATCGGGACCGTCGGCGGGTCCGCCCTCGGCATCACCCAAATGTTGCTCGCCCCCGCCACGGACAACGTCCAGGCGCAGTGCATTGAAGTTGCGGCCTCGAATTTCTATCCCGACATTTCGTTCCCCGGCGGCGTCTGGCGCAAGAACCTGCTCGAGGGCTGGCTTAGCGCCGTGCAGGAGCCGCACATCATCCCCGTCTGGAAGTCCCACCCCTACTACGACGAGTTCTGGCGCTACTTCAACACGCTCGAGCAGACCAGCAAGATCACTGCGCCCGCCCTCTTCGTCGGTGCGTGGCAGGACATCTTCGCCCAAGGCACCCTCAACGGCTTCGTGGCGCGTCAGGAAAGTGCCGTTGCGAACGCGAACGGCAACAACATCCTCATCATGAAGTGGGGCATCCATGGCCCGGACGTCAGCAAAGACTACAAATTCAACGAGAACCGCTTCGACCTCAAGGTCGGCAAGATTCGAGAAGCCTTTTTCGAGCACTGGCTGAAGGGCAATTCAGATGCACTCGACGGTGTGGCCAAGGTCAACTACTACGTGCTTGGCGCCGATACGCCCGGAGCGCCCGGAAACGAATGGCGCACCGCCGAATCCTGGCCGCCCTACCCCACGACGGCAACCAAGTATTACCTGCACCAGGATGGCGCGCTCACTGTCACCCCGGCCAGCGAATCCGAAGCCTCGCGCAGCTTCACCTTCGATCCAAACAACCCCGTGCCGACCCACGGCGGCGCCGAATTGCTCCTGCCCGCGGGCCCCTTCGATCAGCGCATTGTTAGCAACCGCGAAGACGTCCTAAAGTTCGCCACCGCCCCGCTCGACGCGCCCCTCGAAGTGACCGGGCGCATGACCGCCCGCCTGTTCGTGTCCACCGATGCGCCGGACACCGATTTCACCGCCAAACTGGTGGACCTCTATCCCGCGGGCGACGACCGCGAAATCCTCATGACCGACAGTATCCGCCGCGTCAAGTTGCGCAAGAGTTTTGAGAAGCCCGAGCCGCTGCTCAGCGGCGGCGAGATTGTCGAACTCGAAATCGATCTCTTCAGCATCGCCTGGATCTTCGACACAGGCCACCGGATCGGCCTCCACGTCTCCAGCAGTAACTTCCAGCGCTTCGAAGTCAATCCAAACACCGGCGCCGATTTCCCCGAGGACGGCGCCGAAAAACGCAAAGCCGTCAACACGCTCTGGCTCGACACCGCCCACCCCAGCCACCTCGAATTGCCTCTCCGCGAATGAAGCGTGATCCCAAGGTGCTCCTGTTGGCCCCTTTGTCCATTTGGTCCATTTGGTTCATTTTCTTGTATAATCCCCTTCCTTTCGCTCCCTAGCCTTTAGTCATCTCAGAAGTACTCCATGTCCTCCACTGCCACATCCACACCCGCACCCGCCGAACTCAGCCGCATCTCGCGCCTCATTATTCTCGATGGCCTGTGTTCCCACGTGCTCGGCGTCCTCACCACCGGCGCCATCCTCGTCGGTTTCGCCCTCCATCTCGGCGCGTCCAACGCGGTCATCGGCGTCATTTCCGGCATCCCCTTCCTCGCACAGATGCTTCAGATTCCCGCCGTCTACGTCGTCAATCGTATGGGACACCGCCGCGCCCTCGTTGTCGGCGCTGGCCTCATTGGACGTACCTTTTGGCTCACGCTGGCCACGATTCCGTGGGTCGTGCCCGAGCCGTGGCGCGTCCACGCCCTGATCGCCCTCATGGTCTCCTTCTTCAGTCTCAATGCCCTGGTGAACTGCGCTTGGAGTTCCTGGATGCGCGACCTCGTGCCCGACCGCAGCATGGGCGCGCTCTTTGGCCGCCGCATGTCCATCGGCACCGCCCTCGCCGCCCTGCTCAGCCTCGCCGCCGGCTACTCGATTGATCGTTTTACTTCCTTGTTTGCGCACCCCCTCGCGATCTACAGCGTCCTGTTTCTCCTCGGCGGCTCGTTCGGTCTGCTGGGCCTGCTCTTCCTCTGGCGCACCCCCGAACGGCCCATGCAGCCCGTCGGCGGAGAGAGCATGCTGCGCTTACTCAGTGCCCCCCTCCGCGACACCAACTACCGCAACCTGCTCGTCTTCCTCGGCGTCTGGAGCGTCGCCGCCAACCTCGCCGCCCCCTTCTTCACCGTCTACATGCTCAAACAACTCCAGATGAGCATGACCTGGGTTCTTGCATTCAGTGTCGTCAGCCAGGCGGTCACCGTCGTGTTCTATCGCATCTGGGGCCGCCTCAGCGACCGCTACACGAACAAGTCCGTTCTCGGAGTCGCCGGCTTCCTCTTCATATTGACCTTTCTCATGTGGCCCTTCACCACGATGCCCGAGAAGCACTCGCTGACGATTCCCCTGCTGATCTTCATTCACGTCGTTGCCGGCATCGGCACGGCGGGCGTCACCCTGTGCACCGGCAACATCGCCCTGCGCGCCGCCCCCTTCGGCCGCGCCACCGCCTACCTCGCCGTCAACGCCCTGATTACCGGCTTCGCGGCCACCACGGCCCCCGTCCTCGCCGGCTCCGCCGCCGACTGGTTGGGCCAATATCAGTTGCAGTTCGATGTCCGCTGGATCAGCACCACGTCCCCCTCGGACTTGGTCACCCTCCACGCCCTGAACCTCGGCGGCTTCGACTTCCTCTTCATCTTCGCCTTTATCGTCGGCCTCTACGCCATGCACCGCCTCCTCGCCGTCCGCGAAGAAGGCGAAGTCAAAGAGCGAGTCGTCCTCTACGAACTCTTCATGGAAGTCCGCCGTATTGCGCTCCATGTCTCCAACATCACCGGCCTCCGCCACTTCGGCTACTTCCCCTACATCCTTCTCCGCCAACGCGCCCGGCCCTCGGCACGCAAAGGGGAAGACGCGGACGATGGTAGACGGAGTCCGATCAAGAGCCCGGAACAGGAATTGGCTGAGCCGGCTTTTGAAACCAAAGGCCGCTCTTGTGATTCGTAGGAACTTGAAAACCAAACCGGCTTGCTCATAAACGAATGGCTGTGACAGACTACCTGAAGAAGGCCATTCACGAGCTAGACCGGCAAGGATGAGCAAAGATGCTATTTCTGCTGCAATATGACAAACCTACGGGTTCGCTTCTCACCTTTCGGCGTTACGGCGACAGCGACTTGGACTGGAAGCAGGCCAATGACGATCGCTTTCAGTTGGAACTCGATCTATTTCGCAAAGGCATAGATCACGAAGTCGTTTTGCTCGAAGCGGAGAACGAAGCGGCGTTGCTCGTGACGCATCAGCGTTATTTTCAAGACGCGCAACAAATCCTGGATTCCTACATCCGTGATCACATGCCTCTTGCCGGTTGAACGACACAACCTTCGGCCAGGTCAAGGCATTCGAAATTCAATTTGACAAACGCTCCCGCCAGCCGCTAGGATACACAACTCCGTGACAGCATTCGGGTGCTGTGTGTCTGCGCGCGGGGCAATTGGCGCAAAC
>JACPGD010000522.1 GCA_016182645.1 Candidatus Hydrogenedentota bacterium
ATCCCGGCATCAAGTTCGGCCGCCATGCGGCGGAGACGTCGTTTATCGAGGGACTGATTACGCGCGCGGACCGGCGCGGCGCCGACCTGATCGAAACGGCATGGCGCAATGGCGCGCGGCTCGAGACGTGGGACGAGCACGTCAATTTTGCGTTGTGGCAGAAGGCCATCGAACAGACGACTTACGATGTGGCATTTCAGTTCCGTGAACGCGACATCCACGAGCGCCTGCCCTGGGACCATATCGACGTAATGATCGACAAGGAATGGTTCCAGCAGGACTGGCTGAACGCGACAGAACTGAAGTATGCGCAGGACTGCCGCGCGGGCAAATGCCATCTCTGCGGCGTCATCTACCGCGAACGCGAACTGTGCAAGAGCATGATCAAGAACCAGAAGCAAGGCCATCAGGAAGAGGCGGCGACGTGGGAAGGGGTGCCAGAAAAAGTTGTCGAACGGCCTGACCCGGTCCAGCGCATCCGCTTCCGCACCGGCCGCATCGGCGAAGCCCGGTTTTTGTCCCACCTGGAAGTGAAGGATGTGTGGGTGCGTGCATTGCGCCGCGCCCGCGCGCCGTTGGCCTACTCGAAAGGCTTCCACGCGCAGCCGCGCCTCACCTTCGCCACGGCCGTGCCGGTGGGCGAAGAAAGCCTGGCGGACTACATGGACGTGGTCCTGACGGCGTATGAGGAACCCGGCGCGCTGCGGCAGCGACTGGCCGCCGTGCTGCCCATGGACTTCCGCGTGTTCGAGGCGGAGGAAGTGCCCCTTCACATTGATTCACTGATGAGCATTGTCGCGGGCTATACCTATGAACTGCACGTGGCGTCCGCCGCTGACCTGCCGGCGCGCGTCGCTGCGCTGAACGCGTCCGAGGAACTGCGCGTCGCGCGTAAGACAAAGTCCACGCGGGGCAAACCCGGCCAGGCGGGCCGCGGCCACGTGGTCCTGGATATCCGGCCCCTCATTTCGGAACTGTCCCTCGAAGCGGCCGCCGCGTCTCAGGCCGTCCTTCGATTCTCGACCACGGCCGTGGACGGCAAGCTCGCCAAACCGCGCGAGATCATCGAGCTTCTCGGCCTCGACCCGGCGACCACGCGCGTGGTGAAGACCGAAACCGTGCTGCACGCGCCAGAGCTCGTGCTGAACGAAGCGTAGCCCAAGCGGCACGACAGACGCGCTCGTAGACGCGACGTCCTCGTCGCGTCGCCCCAGACGCTTCCGCCTCCCTCTCGTTTCCCTCTCGTTCCCAAGTTGCACTTGGGAACGCGCTTGCGCGAAAAGCTGTGCTTTGCGCGCTGCTACGCGCCCGGCAAGATAAGCGCACGCGAAGTGCAGCTTCCCGCACACGTCCGTTCCCAAGTGCAACTTGGGAACGAGAACGAGAAGAACGAGAAAGAAACTTGGGAACGAGAAAGAACTCCAGCCTCCGGGCTCCAGCGGCGCGTCATTGCCCATCAGGAATCTCCGCTTCGACCAGTTTCGCCAGCAGGACGAGCGACTCCTGCCAGCCGAGATAGCAAGCCTCGGCCGGAATGACATCCGGTATCCCTTCCTGGGTGACGTTGAGTTCGGTGCCGCAGGATACCTGTTTGAAGCTAATGGTCACCTGCATCGTGCCGGGCAGATTGGGATCGTCGAACACGTCCGTGTGGCGGATCCGCTCGTGCGGCACCAGCTCCAGATATTCGCCGCCGAAGCTGTGGCTACTACCCGTCGTGAAATTCGTGAACGACATCTTGTAGGAACCCCCCACGCAGGCGTCCATGTGGTGCACCTTGCCCGTGAACCCGTTGGGAGGAAGCCATTTGACCATGGCGTCCGGATCGATAAACGCCCGGTAGACCCGCTCGGGCGTAGCCCGGAGGACACGGTGAAGGCGGATAGTGCTTGGCATCCTCAATGCTCCTTTTAATGGTGGACACTCAAAGTTATACCCATAGTCGAACGAGGGGGTTCAATCTCGACAGGGCGTTGGAAGTATGCCAAAAAAAACCTGCGTGTATGAACCGCGGAGGACGGGCGGGGAAATGGCCAATGCATGAGGCCAAGTGTTGCAATGACAATGTCATTACGGTATATTCTGTTTATCAGGAGACTTGAGCATGCGTGCTTCTTCAGAGGAAAAGACCAAGCGCATCACGCTAAACGTTCGGATTAGCGCGGAACTGCGTGGGCTAATCGACCAGGCGGCAGGGCTGTCGGGGAAGAACCGGACTGATTTCGTGCTGGACGCAGCGCGCCAGGCGGCCGAGGACACGCTTCTTGATCGCACCGTGTTCAGGGTAGACCCCTCGGCCTACGCCGCGTTCGTGGCGCTGCTGGATGCGCCGCCCCGCCCGAATGACCGTTTACGCCATTCCCTGCGGACGGCGGCCCCATGGGAAAAGTAACGGGGCTCACCCCCCCGGAGTTACTCGCGGAACACCACGATCTCACGGGGTTTTGTTCGGGGGAGGCCTCTCTCGATGTGTGGCTCGCCCGGCGAGCGCGGGCCAACCAGGTAAGCGGCGCTTCGCGCACCTATGTCGTTTGCCATGCCAAACGCGTGGCCGGTTATTACGCCCTTGCCTCCGGTGTCATCGCCGTTGAAGCCGCACCTAGCCGGTTCCGGCGCAATATTCCCAATCCTATTCCGATAGCCGTGCTTGCCCGCCTGGCGGTAGATCAGCACTGGCAAGGATACGGCATCGGCCGGGCCTTGTTTCGTGACGCCGCGCGGCGCGTGGCGCAGGCTGCCGATGTGATCGGGATTCGCGGGATCGTGGTCCAGGCTGTGTCGGACAAGGCACAAAGCTTCTATGTTGCGCTCGGCTTCACCCCAAGCCCGCGCGAC
>JACPGD010000517.1 GCA_016182645.1 Candidatus Hydrogenedentota bacterium
CGACCGCGTGCTCCTGCTCCCCGCGGTCAGCGCCCTGTCCACCGGCGAAATCGCGGGCATGCAGCACATTGCGGAAGCGAGGGGGAGGATCATGGCCCTCGGCACTCCGGGCCTCTTCGACGAACACGGCGCGCCCCGCGACACTCCACCCCTCGACGTCCTGTTTGCCGGCGATCCCTCTGGCGCGCACGCCGTGCTCGACTGGGACGACCCTGAGATGCTCCAGATCCTTGAGGACGCCTTCGCGGAAGCGGAGATTGGCCCCGCGGTACCGCTCCGCGAAAAAGGCCCCCACTTCCTGGGCGAATGCTATCAATTCACCTACGGCCAGGCCGAAATCCTCGCACTCTTGGCCGGCCCCACGGCGGAAGACGAACAGCGCGTGCGGCTCTCACTGCCGAAGGACGCCCACGTCTACGATGTGCAGACCCATCTGCCCGTGCTCAGTCCCAAACGCGTCTCGGCCCGCATCGCGCCGGGGACCGCCGCCGTATTTTCCATCCTCCCCTACGAGGTCGAGGGAGTCACCCTGCTCGCGCCCGGCACCGCCTACGCCGGGCGCCGTCTCGAATTCCGCGTCCACGTCGCGGTCCATTCCGGCGCCGCCGGCGCACACCTTCTGCGCATCGACCTCAGCCCCGAGTTTGGCGAACCCCTCCTGCCCTACCGCCGCTTCGTCCCCTGCGCCGCCGGCCTCGGCGGCGACTACCTCCCCCTGGCCCTGAACCTTCCCCCCGGCCGCTACGTCCTCACCGCAACAGACCTCCTCACCGGCCTCCAACAGAATGCCTACGTGTCGATCGGCCAAGCACCAGAAGGCTGACACCCCCCGCATTCCCACCTTCCCCCGTTCTCATTCACACCTTCTCCCCGTTCCCACGTTCTCACCTTCCCACGTTCTCACAATCCGCAATCCGCAATCCGCAATCCGCAATCCGCAATTCCCGGCCCCTTCTCATTCCTCCCATACTTCCCATTCTTCCCATCACTCCATCTTCCCCTCAAAAGAACTCCTTGCGGCACCTGTGCCTCATAGACCTCAACACCTCCGCCGAGATCGCCCGCCAACTCGGCCTCAAAGAGTCCCGCGTCCGCATGCGCCTCCAGCGCGGCCTCAAACTCCTCCAAAAATGCCTTGCCCGCCAAGGCATCGACAGCCTCACGCTGCGCTGAGCCGGTATCACCCGAGGGCGACTTGGCATTAGTCGCGCTGACTACCCTCCAACAGCTATTATGCATGAATTTGGGCTTGAACAGGCTTGATCTGAACGATTGCATGAATGGAGACGGAGAGATGCCAGTATTCACCTGACTCCTCATTTGGAAATAGATTGCTGTTCCTTTGTAATCCTAGGATGAAATCGTTAGGTTAAAACAGGGACAGACTACGAAATAACTTGACTTGCTCCCCTGGTCAAGTGCGCCCGCCCATTGCGCCGGGGGAGTGTGCCAAACGTCAAGCCCGGGAAGTGGAGACGGGAAGGGCCGACTCGAAGTCCGAAACTCTCTTTCCCCATTCCCACCCCATGTGCTACTCTCCAAGGACAATCCCCCGCCCGGCGTTGTCGAGAACTGGGCGGAGTGGCTACGCATGGAAGACGATCCCAATATGCTTGACCGCATCCGCCGTCAGACAAACACTGGGCGGCCCTGTGGCACAGGATCAATTGGAGAATCGGCTGGGCCGCTTCTTGCGGCCTGCGAAACGGGGCCGCAAGCCGAGAACGAGTCATGAGACCGATGGGAAAGAAGGTAATTCGGAGTCTGTCCCGGATTTGCCCCTTGCTTGTGGGTTTCTCACTGGCAGTAGGCGTCTTCTTCGCAGGTCACCATTTTTCGAGGGTTGGGTTGCCGAGGGTGGCATCAGAGATTCGCTTCGCTGATGGAACTGTCGCGCTTCTGACAACCACATTTAGCGGCACGCTCGAGCCTTTTATCGTATCTTTCTACGTGCAAGAGCCTGGAATGGCTTGGGTTTGGTACTACATTGACCATCAGGCCTTTTTAGGTTTCGCAAAGGCGTCTTTAGAGTCTACCGGGGACATCATTAGCATATCTGTTGACGGTGTTTCGCGGGCAAGATACGATGTCAGGAAGAGGGAACTTTACCGTGATGGAAAGCTTCGCAAACCTCTCATCTTGACCGATGGTTCTCCCTTTGAGCCGTATTCCCAACAAATGGTTGCACGCTCTGTGGAAAGTCGGGAGAATGACGCAGAGGCATCTGCTTTCTGCTTACTTCCGCGCAAGTACGGGCCCTCCCAAGAAGTCCAGGATCAAAATGGGAAACTAGGGACGCTACCCATATTTCGGGGAAACTAGGGGGAAACTAGGGACGCTACCCATATTTCGGAAAGATGAAGCCCCAAATTGAACTCTGCTGTGGCCCGGTCCCCTTGACCGTGCCACTCCCCCGACCGTCAGGTCTCCTCCTCTTCTTGCCGCCGCCCCTTCCCCCTCTGCCATGGGCGCAGGGTGAGCGGAGAAGGCCGCCATGGTCACCGGGCCGGTCCCACCAACCACCGCGTTGGTATCGAACTGCAGGGTGAGCAAAGAAGGCTGCCATGGTCACCGGAACGTGGCCCCAACCACCGCGTTGGTTTCGAACTCGGAGCCGGCGATCCGATCTCAAAAAACGCTAGAATTATTGGATATTTCCTGAATTATCTCTATTGTCCACTGAGTACCCCTTGTTTCGCAAAACCACTCCCCGCCCCGCTCCCGCCCTTTTCACACCTTCCGCATTCTCTTGGAGTCTGGAGTCTGGAGTCTGGAGTCCGATGAGAACTTGCCATGGCCAGCACATTCCTTTCCTGTTGTTTCCTACTGCTTCATTCCTAATTGCTCCGGTTTGATGGGTGGGGAATAGCTGGGCATGCTGGCGTTGGGGGCGAGGACGTAGACGCGCGCATCGCCCAGCAGCGCGATGCAGGTGCGGCCCTTCCCCGCTAGGTCTTCGGTGAAGAGCACCTCCCGGAGCGGGGCATCGAACCGGAACTTGGCCGTGGGGGTATCGTCGAAGCCCTGCTCGCCATAGAGCCACACGGCGTATTCCTCCGCGGTGCGGCTACAGCCAAAATCGGTCCGCGTGTCCCCGTTGAAGTCGGCGAATACCAGGTGTTTCAAGGGGGCTTCGGAAGGCATCTCGAGGTACCACGACAAGGGCGCCTGGAGTGAAAGCGTGCTCGCGGCGCGCGGGTCGAAGCGCTCCTTTTCCGGCACGTACAAGTGCACGCGCAACAGGAGCGGCCAGGCGCCGCTGACCGCCGCGCGCGTCAAGGCGTTCACGGTGATGCTGGCTTCCGCCGGCGACCAGAGCAAGAGATCCGCATAACTGTCTCCATTGAAATCCGGCTGCCGCAATTGCCGCGTCACCAGCATGCCCGGGTACCGCCGGGCCGGGCCGGCGCGGAATTCCTGGGCGCCGGCATCACCCGTGGCCTGGGGCGCGCGAATCCGCACGAGCAGATCGCTGAACGCCGCATCGGCCGCGGCGTAGAGGGCACGTTCCTGGAGCAGGGCTTCTTCGCGCAAGGGAAACCAGGGCCAGGCCTCCGGCGGCATGGCGGCGGCCTCCACCATTTGGCGCGGCGTACCCATGCGTCGTGCCACGCCTTCCGCCTCGAGCGGCTGGAGTTCCCCGGGCAACTCCGGCGCATTGGCCACCACGCTGTTGACCCGCATCTCCAACGATCCCGGTGGTCCGATCTGCGGCGGGTTCGAGGCCCGGCTGCTGAATGGTTCGCCATAGCGCGGCTGCTTCACGGCCGTGGCGGCGAGGGGGAAGTTATCGAGCAAATCCCCGGCAGCGCTGCGCAGTTCGAGGGCCGTGTCCGTGGGCAGCGCCAGCGCGGGAACGTCCACGCGCGGCACCACCAGCACATGCAGAAACGGCTGGGTGGCCGCATTGGCGAACTGCGTGTGCAGGGAAAAAAGATCCGTGCCGTCCGGCGAGGAAGGGGTCGGCAGTCCATAGCGCACCAGGGCATCGCCCGCCACGCTGACGATCTCGCTGCGCCCGTCCCCGTTCAGATCCGCTATGTCCACCGCCGTCGTACCCGGGCGCAGATTCACCTCATAGGAGGAGTCGGGCCTGGAATCCTGAAAGACTGTCAGGCGGAGTCCATCCAAGACGAACAATTCCGCGGGCCCCGCCGGTTCCACCTTCGCGGTGAAAAAGCGGGCTTCCGCACTGGGTAGGGGAAACTCCAACCGATCAAAGGCGTCCGCGGACAGCAACGCCAGGATGAGTGGCAGCAGCGTCATGACGCCTCCTCCCGCGAGAAGTAGACCAGCGAACCGGGCGTCTGTGCCTGCTGGGCCTGTTTGGGCTGGACCAGGAGATCGCCGCGGCCATCGTGGTTGATGTCGTACACCCGGATGTCCGCCGGCCCCGGCACGCTCCAGGTCGTTTCGAGGGCGCCGCCCAGACGGCCTGGCGCACTCAGAAACAGCCGCACGCGTTCCGGCTCCTCTCGGACCACGACGTCTTTCCAGCCATCGCCATTGAAGTCGCCGGTGAAATTGATCAATTCGCCCAGTTGATAGCGTTGAAACATAGGCCCGTTGAGATAGGGCGCCGCATCCAGATTGATGCGCACCTGGCCTTCCACGGCGGGCGCCTTGGAGAACCCCCCGCTCTCTTGAGCATAAACACGCAGGACATGATCGAGCACGGAGCGGGTGAGTAGTTGCGCGATCATCTCGCGCGGCCCGCCCTGGAACAGCGTGGCTGATTCCGAGACCAAGTCCTTGTCGCCGTCCCCGTCCACGTCCAGGAAGGAACAATGCGGGCGTAAGCGCTGGAAGGAAGGTTCGCGCACCACTTTGAACGTGGCGCCGCCATCGAGCGTGGCCCATGTTTCGTAGACCGGGAGCGGATACGCGGAGGCTTTGGATTCCTGCCACACGCCGCCGGCATAGTCGATCACATCGTCATTGTTCAAACGGCAGGGACGCAGGAAGGCTGGCATGGACGGCGTCGCCTGGGTCGAGCTCGCCGCGGGGTCCAGTTCCCAGGCCTGGCCGGCCGCCACGCTGTAGTCCGTTCGGACGTAGCCCCGGCTGGAGGCCGTTTCCAGGTCCTGGCTGAGGACGCTGATCCGATTCGCTTGAAGGAAGAACCTGGCGGACATCTCCCGGGCCGGAAAGAGGAGACGGCGTCTGGGTGCCGGCCAGAGTTGCTGTTGTTCCTCTTGCACCAAATCCAGCGGGGGCAGAATGCGCCAGACGGCACGTTCCGCATAAACTTCGCTCTCCTGGTTACGAGAGAAAACATGAATGCCCGCGGGATCGACGGCGATCAGTTCGGGGTCGCCGTTGCCATCGACGTCGTGGAGATACCGCTGCAAGCGCCGCTTTTCTTCCGAGAGGTCCGGCGGTTGAGCCGGCCAGGACAGGGGTTGGCCCACGACCGTTTCCCAGCCTCCCTGCGTCCATCGATAGATAGCCAGACTATTCTGGCTTCTCAGGTAGAGCGCACCCCTCCAGACATCAATGTCGGCGGGAGCGTCCGGTTGCGGCAGTGGCACGCGCCGTTCCGGGGGGAATCCGCCCGCCTCCTGGAACAGAACCATGCCGGCGAGCACCAGATCGTCGGCGCCATCTCGGTCGAGGTCGGCCTGGACAAAATTCGTGGCGGCTTCCGCGGTGAGGGGATCGACCACGCCGACGTAAACGGCGGGGATTTCCTGGGACGTGAAGCGCAGGGCGGCCAGACAAAGCAGGGGCAAGCACATCATGCGGAGAGGTTTCGGCGCTGAAGCGCAACAATGGCCAAGGCGGTACAGACGGCCATGACGGCAAAGGAGGTGCCGAGGACATACCACACGCCGGGGAACCAATCCAGGGCAATGGCCTCACTGCGGCTGCTGAATACGGCCCAGGGCTTCTCGAGGTACGTGGAAAAGACGAAGCGCTCGATGCCCAGGGGATATTTGACCAGGTCAATCAGAATCCATCCTCCGACCGCGCCGGAAGCCGCCGTCATGGGGCTCCTGAAGAAGGAGGAGAACATGAGCGCCAGCGCGACGCCCGCCCATTGCGGGGCCAGGCTCAACAGCAGTCCCAGGAGGTAGGCATTGCTCATCTCTTCCCGCGTGAAGAGCAATTCGCCGCCATAGGTAACGCCCATGAGTTCGCCGAGGAGCCACGCCAGCAGCCAACTACTCGCGCCAACTATCAAGGTCAACAGCAGGGCATAGGTCATGCCATTGAGTAGTTTGGCCAGGACAAACTCGTGCCTGCGCACGGGCCGGATCAGGACTTGCCGGATCGTGCCGGACGCAAGTTCGGTGGACACCAACCCCGCCGAATAAATCAGCAGCAGCAAGAACCCGAGGAAATTCAGGGCCACCGGCGTAATATAAGCGATGAAGCCGTAGTCGCTGACCTCGTCTTTGCTGATGGGGTAGAGGAGCGGGGCGCAGACGACCGCGATCAGGACAAGGACCGGCCCCATGGCCGAGTATTTGTAGTGGATCACCTTGTACATCTCGAAGAGATAGGCTTGAACAATGCGCCTGGTCATGAGGCCGCCCCTTTTTCGCTCTGGTTCATGACTTTCAGAAAATAGTCTTGAAGCGTTCGCCGGCGCGGCATGATGGCCGAGACCTTGTATCCCCCCGTGACCAGGAATGCGGCCAGTTGGTGTACGTTTTCCTCGCGAAGGCGCACTTGAAGGCGCCCAGGTTTCGCCTCCACCTTTTCCACCCAACTCTGCTCCGACAGGCGCTTGGCCGCGCCCTCACTGCCGTCGATCAGGACTTCGACCGAGGTCTGATCATAAGAGAGCAGCGCGTCCGTCCGTTCGCAGGCCACCAACTCGCCTTTATTCAGGATGGCCACGCGATCGCAGAGACTTTCTACTTCGTGCATCTGGTGGCTTGAGAAGACAATGGTCACCCGGGCGTCCTTGGCCAGGTACCGGAGCAATTGCAGGATGTCCTGGACCCCTTCCAAGTCCAGTCCGGCGGTCGGTTCGTCGAGCAAGAGCAACTCAGGCTCGGTCAACATGGCGTGGGCCAGTCCCAGGCGCTGGCGCATCCCTTGAGATAGTGCCCCCGCGCGGGCATTGCCCGCATGCAGCAGTCCCACCAAGTCCAGCAAGCGGTCCACATTGACATCATGCCCGGCCAGCCGCGCAAACAGCTTCAAGTTGCGGCGCACGCTCAAATAATCGTAAAAGACGGGCCGCTCCACCAGCACGCCCATCCGGCGCGCAATAGACACGAAATTCCGCTGCAATTCCCGCCCGAATACGTTGATCTTTCCCTCGTCCGGCCGGACCAGCCCCGCCAGCATGTAGAGCGTGGTGCTCTTTCCCGCGCCATTCGGCCCGAGCAGACCCAACACCTCGCCTTCCTCCACTTTCAGCGTCAAGTTCTTGACCGCAACCGTGGAACCATAGTGTTTCGTCAGGTTGTTTAGGGAAATACAGGTGGGCATGCGAAAATGGTAGCACGACGGGAGGGGGATTGGGAATTGGGAATTAGGAATTAGGAATGGGGAATGGGGAATGGGGAATGGGGAATGGGGGAGGAGGGAGGAGACCTGCGGTCGGGGCCGTGGCGCGGTCAGGAGACCACGCCATAGCGGGGGAGGAGGAGACCTGACGGAGAGCACGTATTTCCGTGTTTTTGTGCTTCGTCTCCCTTGAGCGCCAATAATGCTTGCTGATTGTGTTTCCGTGCGCTACAATGCGGAAGGTATGTACAGCATGCCAGCACGATGTCTGTAGTAGGTTTTCTGTATCGAATTTCTGAAACACGTGGCGGCCTGCAGGACGCTACGTATAGCGCAGGGGACGACCAATGCAGCGCTTAGGGGTTTTCGCTTGGGCGGCGGGTGTAACGGGCGCCGTCATTGCCACCGTGGTGGTGGCCGCCGCGGTGTTCCAGCAAGAGGCGCTGCCGGCGCCGGATCGGCTGGACGGGGCTGGGGCACCATCGGAGACAGCGGTCCCAACGCCCGGGACGAAACCACTGCCGGCTGCGCTCCAGCGTAAGCTGAAGAAAGGCCCAAAACCCCACGATCAGCCGGCCGAAGCGCAGGAATTCTATGTGCAGCAACGTATGGGCGGCGCGGGGCCGCTGGACTATGCCTTGCTCGAGGCGGCCGCCGCGGAGGCGGAGAAACTGCCGTCGGCCAATGTATTCGCCGAGAAGGCCGCCGGGGACATTAGCGGTTGGGAGGAACTGGGTCCCGGCAACATTGGGGGACGTACGCGAAGCCTGCTGCTTGACCCCTTGAATCCGGACATTATGTACGCCGGCGGTGTGGCGGGCGGCGTCTGGAAATCCACGGATGGCGGCGGCAACTGGGACCCGCTCAATGATTTGATGGACAACCTCGCCGTGACGACGCTGGCGTTTGAGCAGCAAGGGTCGCCCACCACCAATACCGACGTGATATACGCGGGTACGGGCGAGGGCTATTTCAACGGCGATGCGGTGCAAGGCGCGGGGATCTTCAAGAGCAGCAACTCTGGCGCTACCTGGACGAGGCTGGCCAGCACCAATAATGCAGACTTCTTTTTTGTGAACAAACTGGTGGCCAGCCCCAATAATCCGCAGGTACTGTACGCGGCGACGGCCACGGGCATCTGGCGTACCAACAATGGGGGCCAAACCTGGACACCGGTCCTCCGCAATAATGGGGCGGGCGGAACGAGCGGCTCCGCGGTAAGGACTTTCGTTGGCTTCACCGACATCGAGATTCGTACCGACCTGACCACGGACACGTTGTTCGCAAGCAATGGAAGTTTCATCGCTCCGCCCAACTTCCCGGCGGACGGCATCTATCGCTCTTTGGATGGCGGGGACTCCTGGTCTCGTGTTTTCACCCGGGCGGACATGGGCCGATCCGATCTGGCCATAGCACCGAGCAATCAAAATGTCATTTATGCCTTGACGGCGGACGCTCAAAATGGTGAGCGGTTGCTGAACGTGTTTCGGAGCATGGATGGCGGCACGACGTGGGCGCCGCGGATTTCAGGCACCTTTAACCGGCATAACGCGGACTGGCTGTTGCTCACGAATCCGCTCATTGCCAATCTGGGCCCGTGCTTCGGCGATTTCGACGGGGAATTCAACCAGGGCTGGTATGACAACATTATCGCCGTTGCGCCCCACAATCCCGACATCGTGTTTGCGGGCGGTATCGACCTGTTTCGGTCCGACAATGGCGGCGCCAACTGGGGCATCATCAGCTACTGGTATGAGCCGATTGCCGGGACCGCCTTCGCGCACGCGGACCATCACGCACTCGTATTTCATCCGGCGTGGAATGGCGCCTCGAATCAGGTCCTTTTTAATGGCAGTGACGGTGGTGTCTATCGAACGAATAATGCGCTGGCCGCCGTGGCGTCCGGCGCCAATGATGGGGTGTGCAGCGATTCGACAGAGGTGGTGTGGAACAGCTTGAACAACAGTTATGGCGTGACGCAGTTCTACCACGGACGGCCTTACCCAGCGCCCACGGAACGGTACTTTGGGGGTACGCAGGACAACGGCACGCTGCGCGGCGCGGACAATACGGGATTGAATGGCTGGAACGAAATCAACGGCGGTGACGGCGGCTATGTCAGCTTCCACCCGGGCAACCCGAACATCCTCTTCGCCGAGAACACCGGCGCCAGTATGCAGCGTTCGGTGAATGGCGGCTCAACTTTTGATGATATTGTGTCGGGGGCGGGGCAAATCAATTTTGATATCGACCCTGGCTTCATGTTCATCACTCCATTCCGCCATGACCCGAGCAATCCCGACCGGATCTGGTATGGCGGCTGGTTTGCCTGGCGCTCGAACAATGCCGCGAGCGCCTCCTCGGCAACCGCCGTGCGCTGGACCCAGGCCAGTGCAGTGACCCCCGGCGATGGGAGCATCTCGGCCTGGGGCATCGATCCCAACAACAGTAACAAGGTCTACGTGGGTCTTTCAGACGGTGTTGTTGCGCGGACCACCAATGCCACAACATCCACCAGCGCCACCAACTGGGCGGACATTACGCCACCCTTCACCGGGTTCGCCTACATCAGTTGGATCGAGGTGGATGGCAACGACACGACCGGCGGAACGGTGTATGTGACCAACTCGGTGTTCGGCTCCCAGCACGTTCTTAAGTCAAGCAACGGGGGCAATGCCTGGACGGACATCACCGGGAACCTGCCGGACATTCCCGTCCACTGCCTTGTCGTGCAACCGGGGGCGGCAAGCAATTTGTTCATCGGGACCGACCTTGGCGTTTTTGTGTCGAAGATTGGCGGGGGGAATTGGACCCGCATGAACTCAAATGGTTTTGCGAACGTCGTGGTCGAGTCGCTCGAATTTCAGGACGCCGAAACCCTCTATGCCTTTACGCATGGGCGCGGGGCTTTCCGGGCGGCGGTACAGCCACCGGCCGGCGGCGAGGGTGAAGGGGAAGGCGAAGGCGAAGGCGAGGGAGAAGGCGAAGGTGAGGGGGAAGGGGAAGGCGAAGGGGAAACGGTGATCGTCGATGTGCTGACTGATGTGGCCGATGGCGACACGTCGTCGGTCCAGGCACTGGGTCTGAATCGCGGTCCCGATGGTAAGATCTCGCTGCGCGAAGCCCTCCTGGCCACGAACAACACCGGTGGCCCGAATGTCATCACCTTCTCTGTCAATGGCGCTATCCGGCCGTCGACGCCCTTGCCGTTCCTCAGCGACCAGAGCGGCGGCACCCAAATTCAGGGGGGCAATACGATTACGCTTAATGGGATCTTGGCGCCCGCGGCCACGGACGGTCTCGTGCTGAGTTCGGGCGCTAACGCCGTCATTGGCTTGAGCATTATCGATTTCACGGGCAATGGCATCAGTATCCTGGGCGATCAGAACATTGTCCAGGGGTGTTTCATTGGCATCCGCCTGGATGGCTCGACCCTGCAAGGCAACGATCTGAATGGGATAGCCCTCTCGGGCGGCAGTGGCAACCTGATCGGCGGCAGTTCCACTCAGCAGCGCAACGTGATATCTGGCAATGGGCTAGGGATCCTGATCAATGTTGGCGCACAAGGCAATATCATTCAGTCGAACTTTGTGGGCACGACGGCCAGCGGGACGGCCTCGGCGGGCAACCTCTCGCACGGTATACTGCTGGAGGAGGCGGGAACGTCCGACAATATAATCGGCGGAGTGGGCGTCGGGAACGTGGTGTCGGCCAATGGCGGTGAAGGCATTATCGTGAACGATGCCGGCACGGGCAACCAAATCCAGGGCAATTTCTGCGGAACCAACGTTACGGGCGCCGCGGGCCTGGGCAACACGGAGTCCGGCATACTCGTGGACAATACGACCGGATGCCTGATTGGTGGGGCCGTGGCGGGACAGGGCAACCTGGTGGGGGGCAATGGCTCCGACGGCATCGCCCTGGGAGGCGACGCTTGTGAGGGCAATGTAATCTCAGGCAACCGCGTGGGCGTCAATCTGGCAGGGACCGTGGCGATCCCGAATGCCAATGAGGGGATTGTGTTGTTCGGGGGGGCGCACAACAATACCATCGGCGGTTCCACCGCGGGCGCGGGCAACCTGGTTTCGGGAAATATCTTCAATGGCATCCTGCTGGCCAGCCGGACCACCGCCAACCTGGTGCAGGGGAACATCGTGGGCTTGGGCGCGGACGGCACAACGCCTCTTGGCAATTTTGAAGACGGTATTGGCCTGGCCAATGGGGCGAGCAATAACCTGATCGGCGGCGAAGGCACGGGCGCGGCCAACGTGTCCAGCGCGAACAGGGGCGCCGGCGTGCACGTGAATGGATCGAACACATTGAACAACACCATCAGCCGCAACAGCATCTATAACAATGCCGGCCTGGGAATCCGGCTGAGCGAGGGCGGCAACGGCAACATGGGCGCGCCGGTCATTTCCGGGCTGGGCTCGGTGGATGGGACCGCGCCTCCCGATAGCACCGTCGAGATTTTCGTGGACGGCAGCGACGAGGGACGCATCTACCTGGACACGGTCACCGCCCAGAACGATGGTACGTTCTCGAGCGACGAGCCGGTGGGCGCCTATGTCGGCATGTTCGTGACCGCCACGGCGCGCAATGCGGCAGGCAGCACCTCGATATTCAGCGTGCCGCTGTTGATTTCGGGAGTGGGCGAGGGTGAAGGCGAGGGCGAGGGCCGCGGCGACCACAGTGCCGACCTGAACAAGAATGGCCGCATTGAATTGTCCGAGTTGCTGCGCCTGGTGCAATTCTACAATTCAGGGATCTTTCATTGTCAGGGCGGTACGGAGGACGGCTACAATCCGGGTCCCGGCCCACAGAATTGCACCACGCATGACAGCGATTACGCCGATCAAGACTGGCGCATCAACCTCTTCGAATTGCTCCGGCTTGTCCAGTTCTACAACAGCAACGCCTACTTCGAATGCACCGGTACGGAGGATGGCTACTGCCCCGGGCTGGGGTGAACAGCGCCCGCGGATGGCGCGGGCACGGACAGACACGGAGCAGTTGATTTGGCTGGGGTGGCCGGCTAGGCCGCCACGTACCGGTCGATGGCTTGGCGCAGCGTCGAGAAGATCCACGCGCGTTTCTTGTCGTCGCTCTCCAAAAGCGTGAAGCGGAAGCCCGCATGCTCGCTCTGGAAGCCGGTCAAGGGCACGACCACCACGCCGGTGGCCCCCATCAGATAGTAGACGAAGCGCTTGTCGGGGGACACGTTCTTCACCAATTGCTCGATGCGTTCGCGCACGATCGCGTTCTCGATGGGCAGTGTCTGGTGTTGGTTGAGCACGCCGTCCTTGAACATGACGGTGAAGTAGAACGCGCCGCCCGGTTTGTTGGCGATGACCGCGCCGCAGCCGTCGAACGCCGTCATGGCTTCTTCCGCCCGCTGTTCAAAGATGCCCGCGCGCCGTTTGAGGTGGGCGGGGTAGCGACCATCCCCAAACACGCGGGGGATGGACATCTGCGGCAGGGTCGTCGAACAGACTTCGAGCCGCTTGGCTGCCAGGAGGCTTTCGACATAGGTGGCGAAATTGGCGTCGCGGCCTTTGTTCAGGATCTCGAGCCAGCCGCAACGTGAGCCGGGCCAGGGGTATTCCTTGCTGATGCCGCGCATGGCGAGGGCGGGAACGTCTTGAATCCACTGGCTCATGTGGAGCCGGGGATATCCTTCATAGACGATGTGCGAGTAGATTTCGTCCGCGATCATGAACAAATTGTATTCCTGGGCGATCTTCACAATTTGGTCCAGGATTTCACGCGGATAGACAGCGCCGGTCGGGTTATCTGGGGAAAGCAGGAGGATGCCCGCAATCGAGTCGTTGTAGCGCACCTTATTGCGGATGTCTTCCACGTTGGGCATCCACCCGTTATAGGGATCGAGCTGATAGGTGACGTGGCTGTAACCGGAATGGGCGGCTTCAGCGGAACTGTGGGTGCTGTAGGCCGGCGACGGCCCGAGGACCCGCGCCTCGCGCTTCAGGAACCCGTAGACCTTCGCGACAGCATCGCCAATCCCGTTGAAGAACAGGATGTCATCCGGGGTGATCTGTACGCCGCCGTCGCGGACGTTGACGTGCTCCGCCAGGAATTCCCGGGTGGCGATGACCCCGGCCGTGTCGCAGTACCCGTAGGAGGCCGGCTGGTTGAGCAGCTCATGCAGGATGTCACAGATCCAGGGGGCGAGCGTTTCGCCTTTTTCGATCGGGTCGCCGATGTTTTCCCAGGTGATCTTCTGGCCGAGGGCGCGAATCGAGCGGGCCACGCCCACGATCTCTCGGATCTCGTAGTGCAGGTTTCCGGCGCCCTCGTGAACAATACTTCTTCTCATTGCGACCCCAAGTCCGTTGGTTTGGTTATTACCCCTGCTCATGCATACCGGAACACAAAAGATAGTTGCCGGAAGGCGCGGGAAAGCGGGTGAAGCCACGGATCATAGGGGCTGAGGCGGCGGGAATTCAATTGTCCTGAGGGGAGGATGTGCGGAAGGGGAGTCGAAAAGCGCCGGAACGCCCGAGGGGGGAGTCAGATACGCCGATCCGTGTAGACGCCCCCGCCGCGGCGGCGCGAGCTTTCCCGGAGCCGGGAGAGGGTGTCGAGCAGTTCGCGGAACGAAATGGACTGTGCAGGCTCGTGGCTTGTGACAAAGAAGCTGATATCGAGGACAGGGACGCTGAAGGGGCGGGGCGTGGTCCGGCTGCTTTGGGCGGCGGCGAGGGCGCTGCCCTTTCCGATAGAGTTATAGAATTCCGGCAGGTGCTCGCGCCAGAGCTTCGCTACTTTTTCGCAGTACTCATCAGCGGAACCCTTGGGCAGGATGACCAGAAAATGCCCACCGCCCAGGTGACCCACTTTAAATGGTTCTGAATGAAACTGTTCCCCCAAGGCCTGCAGCGCGCGGGCCACGTGACGAATGGCCTTGGCGCGCTCTTCTTCTCCCACGATTCGGCCAAACTCAGTGGCGTGCAGGAGTTCCACATAGACCAGTTGGAAGGTCTGGCGGGTGTTAAGTGCCCGCTGGACTTCGAGTTTAACCCCTTTGGCGCTCAGCAGGCCCGTCATGGTGTCCAGATTGGAGGCGTGCGAATTTGTGGAAAGGAGGTTTTCGACGCGCTTCAGGAGCATCTCGAAGCGAAATGGTTTTGAGACATAGTCGTCCGCCCCCTGGGCCAGGCCATGGGAAATCTCTTCCTCATCGCTCATGGCCGAAAGCATGAGAATGGGCAGGCTGTAGAGCTGCTCATTGGCGCGGATGCGGCGGCACAACTCAAACCCGGAGATGCCGGGGAGCATGACGTCGAGAATGAGCAGATCAACGGGATTGGCCTCGATTTCCGTCAGGACATACTCCGCCCGTGTCTGCGCCCTGCAGGTATGGCCAGAGGCGCGGAATTCCTGTACCATCCGGCTTGTGAGCCGTTCGTCGTCATCCACTACGAGAATTGTCGCCACTGCGCCCGTTCGTCCCGCTTGTCTCATCCCGTCCTTTATACAAGCTAAGCTGTTTTGTCACCTGGATATATAAACAGTACCACGCCGCCCGCGCCACGTCAAACCTGACCTACTGCGTCCGACCTGCCTGCCCCGTCTGACTCCTCAGAATCGTCCGATCGGTTCGATCCGACCGCTCAGTCCGATATCCTCTCCCCCCTTCAGCGCCTAGGTTTCCCGGTGCGCGGCCGGGTCAACCTTAGTCTTCTCCGCGGGCGCGGGAGCGCCAGTGGTCTTAAAGACGGCCGTCTTTCCCTCGTCGTCGACCAGCTTGGCCAGGTATTCCGGCACCTCAATGCCGGCAATATCGCGCATCGTGTGGAGCATCGGCGGCAGGACCTGCGCCATGCTGCTGAGGAATTGCGCCGTGCTCCCTTTCCCGTCGCCCGCCTGGCCATTGCCGTGCGCGCCGTTGTCCCAAACGACAACCTTGTCGAATTTGATGTTGCTAATGGCCTTGGCGGACTGTTCGGCGAGATTGTCCAGGTGTTCGAGCATGAGCATCTGGAAGGCCTGGTTCGCGCCGCCGCACGCATCGACAATCGCGCGCAGTCCTTCCGCCTTCTGGCGCAGCATCTCGTATTGACCGCGCGCCTGGGCTTCCAGCCGCGCAAAAATGGCGGAAGCCTCGCCCTCCGCCTCGATCCGGCGCTTCTGGGCTTCGGCTTCCGCCTCGACGATGGTACGCGCTTTTTGCGCCTTGGCGGGCGCCTCGAGTTCGGCCCGGCGCTCCATTTCGACGCGCTCCGCGTCGGCCAGGGCAGCTTTCGCGAGCGCCTTATTGCGCGCTTCGAGCACGGCAGCCTTCGAGACCTCGGCCTGCGTCTCCGCGAGCTGGAACGCTTCGGCTTCCTTCACCTTTAAGTTTGCGGTGGTCCCCGCAATGGCCGCCTTGGACAGGTTTTCCCCCTCGATCGCGCGCGCATTGGCAGAGGCGACCGCAATACGCATCTCGCGTTCGGCCTCTTTCACTTGCGCGTCCCGTTGGAACGCCGCGGTTTGCTCGCCGATCTTCTGTTCCTTCTCGAGATCGGCAATACTGACCGCCTGCTCCCGCTCCGCCTGGCGAATACCGACTTGCTTGTTCTTGTTCGCCTCGGCGACGCGCACTTCTTTCTCACGCACGTTTTCCGCCACGCGGATTTCGCCCAGTTTCTCCTGTTCAGCCACGTCAGCCCGCGCCTGTTGCACAGCCTCAGACGCGGCTTTCTTGCCGATGGCGTCGATGTAGCCGGACGCGTCGGTGATGTCCGTGATGTTCACGTTAATGAGCACGAGGCCGATCTTGCGCAGTTCCGGCTCGAGCGAAGCTTGCACCTTGTTCAGGAAATGATCGCGGTCGCGATTGATTTCCTCGATACGCATCGAAGCGATCACCTGACGCAACTGCCCAAAAATGATGTCCTCGGCCTGTTTCTTTATCTGCAACTGGGTCAGGCTGAGCAGGCGGATGGCCGCGTTGTTCATTGTGACGGGGTCGGTGCCAATCGCGACGGTGAAAACGCTGGGCACGTGGACGCGGATGTTTTCCATGGAGAGGGCGTCTTTGAGCGGCACCTCGATCTGAATGGGTTCCAAGCTGAGGAAAGCATAGTCCTGCAGCAAGGGGATGATGAACGCGGCGCCCCCGTGAATGCAGTGCGCGCTGTCGCCGCCGCCCACCTTGCCGTAGATCACCATGATGCTGTTGCTGGGACAGCGTTTGTAACGCCTCGCCAGCAGCATGATGAAGCTGAGCACCACCATCACCGACACGATGATTACTGTCAGGACCCACGGTATCAACATGAGGGACACTCCTTATTCTTGCGCCTTGACTTCCACGGTGCTTGGGGTGACCAGCGCTACAATTTCCACATCGTGGCCCGTCGGGATGGCCGGGCCGCGGGTAATCGCCTCGAGTTCCATGCTGCGGTGCTGCACGGTGACCGTGACCTTGCCCGCGCCTTGCTGTTGGCCCGGAATGGCGAGATAGCAGGTCGCGGGGAGCCCCACTACATTTTGGAGCTGGACCGTCCCTTCGTCCTGGAGCGAGAGCAGCAACTGCATGAGCCAGGCCACCACCAGCATCGCCGTCATGCCCGCCGCCACGGCGCACACGAACACGAAGAACAGTGGAAGATTTCCAGCCGCCGCGATATTGCCACCCAATCCGAAGAAGGTGATGGCCGCCACGACGGAGCGGAAGCTGATGATATTGAAGGCCTGGGACGACTCTTGATAGCCATGGCCAACCGAGGCGTGCGCGGCATCGGCGTCGCCCAGGTGCACCCCGTCGAGCGGGATGGCGCCATGGATGGCATCGAAGGCAGATTCATGGCCGGAATCCCAGCCGAACAAGGAAAGCAGGAGCAGGAGGAGGAGTATGGCGCCGCCCCCCACCGCGCACAACGTGAAAACCAATATCATGGCCTGACCCTCCATAGCCGGGGCACTTGCCCCCGCCGTCCGGCTTGGTTTCCCATTATACCCCTGAGACCCCTTTCTTATTCACCTGGATTCACGGGAATGCGCTATTGCAAAAGAAAGCGGGGATCTTTAGGATGACGTTCAGGAGCAGCCAACGTGCCGGGCGCGGCTGGAGGTCAGCCGCCGTGTTGGCATGAATGGAAAGCGCAGAAGGGGAAAGACCATGGCCAAGAAGCATACGATGCAGGCTGTTCTTGAACTGGCGGGAAAGTTTATCGTCAAACAAGACGGCGATTGGGACCACGACTCGTGGGAAGGCTTTGTGGGCGACGTGGCCGAACTGGGCGTAACGGTTGATGATGACCTGCGCCGCAACCTCGGGAACGTGCTCGAGGCGGGCAAGTGCCTGTATGCGGCGGGGGATTCGTCCAAGAAAGCCAAGCCGCCCAAGAAGGAGAAGGCCGCTAAGGGCGAAGGCAAAGTGAAGAACAAGACCAAGGTGGCCACAAACCCGGAAACCTGACAAGATAGGCGACGGCTCGTGGGGCTCCGCGGCCCCATGGGCCAAGCAGTAGATTTCTTGTCCGGGTTGAGATAGACTGAAACTAGTGATTTATGAGTGGGACCTACAGAAGGCAAAGACAAACGTCCTTCTACATGAGGTTTCTTTCCCGGAAGCAACTAGTGTCTTTCTTGACCCACTAGCTTTGACATTTCCCGATCCTCGCCACTCAAACTGGGAGGAGCGTGAGATCACGCTTGGTCAATCTGAGCGGCATCGGCTTCTGTTTGTGTCCCATTGTCGGCGATTGGATCGCGTCAGAATCATTAGTGCGCGCAAAGCAACGAAGAGAGAGCGCAGGCAGTATGAAGAAGGGTTCGGCGAAGAGAATCAATGACGATTTAGAGCCTGAGTACGATCTCACGCAACTCAAAGGTGGCGTACGAGGCAAGTATTACCGGCAGGCCATTGCGGGAACAAACCTCGTGCTGATTGAACCGGAACTGATGAAGGTTTTTCCAGACACCGAAGCTATCAATAGGGCGCTTCGTTTGTTGGCGGACACGGCTGCCGCCGCCGTAGACGCGCGCAAGCCTCAACCTACCCCCCACCGGCGCGGCGTACCGCGCGAGAGCGGTAGATCCGATTCGAGCGCGTAGCTATTCTCTATCCCCAGGTTTCTCGTAGTTTTAGCGAGATCGAAGCAGGGTCTATTCGTTCTGGAATTCTTCCGCCGCCGGTACGAGTGGCTGCAGACTGGCCAATTCAATCCCGCCTACTTGGGCGCTCTGCGTACTCCAGAATTTTTGCCATTCTTCGACGGTCAGCGGCGCCTTTTCGGGGAACTGCCCGGCCCAGAGTGCTTCCAATGCTTTCTTGCTGGCGTTGGCCACACGCTGGTCGACATTGGAGAGGAGCGCGATCAGCGCCGGGGTGGTGTCGCGCGCGCCCAGGTTGGCCAAGGCATACGCCGCTTGAATCTTGACCTCGTCCATCGCGTCCGCCAGGCCACGCGCGACCTCCGCGACACTGTCGCTGTCATGGATGTTGCCGAGCAGTTCAATGGCCTTCGCGCGCGTGCCGAAGTACGGGTTTGTGAGGCCGCTCCGCAGCGTCTTGCGGGCCTGATCCGGGTTGATGCGAACGAGCACTTCCAGCACGGCGGGCGTTAGGTGGTGGGAGAACTCCGGGAGCATATACATCAGGAAGCCGAAGACGTTGAACTCTTTCTGAAGGGCGACCAACCGATCGCGTGCGCTTGCATAGTTCTCGCTTTGAGGGTTCTTGAGCTTGTACACCAGATCGAGGACGAGGCGGCGCTGCTCGGTAGTGAGGCCGGTCTTTTGCGTCAATTCGGCCTGAATGGCCGCTTCCTGCGCCTTGATCTCTTCCAGGTTCAAGGAGCCGTCGCGCTCATTCGGGACAATCGTCTGGATCTCCACCTTCTGGTAGATGAGCGTGTGATCGCCGACTTTCACTTCGTAGTTGCCGTCGGGCAACTGCTTTACCTTGCCCTTGACTTCGACGCCGGTGGTCAGCGTGAGCGTGTCACCCGCGGCAACCAGGCAACTTAGTACCAAGAGCAAAGATACCCAGATTCTCACCATATCCACTCCTCGCTGCATGCTTCTTCGGCGTCATCCGCGCCGGACCTGTTGGACAGGTCTGACAGACCTGAATGGCCAGCGATTCAAGAGGTCAACTTGCTTCCGTGGCCGGGTGCTCGAAATAAAATGCCATGCGCGTTAACTGAACATTGGTCGTGTCCCGGATCTGGAGGAACCGTTGCACCCGTGGGTCATAGAGGAGGCTCAGGCCGGCGCCACTGCCCGTACCGGGCACGAACATCCCCAGGTCCGCCGCGACGACCCCGCCGCGAATCGACATCCTGCCCAAGGTGTTCGAATTGTGCCGCGTAAAGCTGCGGCAAATGTTAAAGATCGAGTTGTTGCTGTACAGGAGTCCGTCGAATTTCCAGTCCCTTCCGCTGGAGGGCCGGGTCATTTCATCGTCGTACCAGATTTGGCGCAACGCGGACTCAGACATCCAGTTGCCCTCGGGGCTGGTATAGTGATACACGGCCCGGTCAAGAATGTCTGAACGTCCGATAGATGCCAGGTAGGTCGAGAGTGTCTTGACGCCGCTCTCGCTATAGCGGACCGAGTGTTCGTCCGCGGAATCATAGACGTAGATGTTGTTCGGCTGACTCTCGCGCAGGCCGTAGAAGCGCGGCACATAGCTGCTGTCCGCGATGGCCTTCTCGAGTTCCATGTTGTTGAACAGCATCAACTCGGAGGTGGTAAAGCTGAATTGCTGCCCAGGACGCCCGCTCACGGTCTGGCCCGCGTCCACGGAATAAGGGTCAAAATAGCCCCATTTCAAGGTTTCCGTCTTACTGCCGACGGTGACGTTATTCGTGCGGTTCTTGTCCCGCGCGTGGATACTGTACTGTGACCAGGTAGGATATTTTGCGTTGTTTTGCGAACTGTGGTTGACCCCCCGGACCGTCAGATAGTCGCCCATCATGACGCTGCCGCCGGCTTCCAGCGCGAAGGCGTTCTCTTTGTAGGTGCCCGTGGCGGCATCAAAATCGTATTTTCCAAACATCCCAGGATCGTCGGCATAGGTGACATCGCCCACGATGTAGACATTGCCGCGGACCAGCAACCGGCCATCGCCTTTGATCGGTCCCTTGATAACCAAGTCACCATCCACGGCAACAGTATTGTCAATCTGGATCGGATCAGAACTATTGCCGACGAGAATCAAGTTGCCCTCGTAGCGGCCCGTGGTGCTCAAGGCATTGAGCGCGTCGGCCGTCGACACGTTGGGCAAAGTGGTTTCGGCGTAGCTCGTGCCCGAAGGGACCCCATAGGCGATGCCCCCGGTCACGGAGCCGGCGGGCGGCGGGGTTGTACTGGCGTTTTCAAACGTTACGACGCCATCCGCGGTATTAAACACGCGATCAAACTCATCATCGTCCACCATGCGGTTGCCATTGTCATCCCCGTAGGGCGCTGGAAATGAATCCGGCAGGTCTCCATCGGTCTGGAGGTTCGAGTCCAGGGGATAGTCGCGGTACAGATTTGCAAAGGGTTCGAGTTTGCCGCTGCTATCCAAGCCCGCGTTTTGCAGGGCAACCTCTGACATGCCGCCGGTCGCATTCTGCGTAATCTTGCCGTTCTCGTCGCTGAAATCGTAGCCGCGCAAGGAGGAAGAGGCGAGTTCCGCATCGCTGTAGAGGGCGCCGTTGTCTTTGTATACCTGGCCCCGGGTATATAAGGTGCCAGCAACCTTGGAATCCACCTCGGCCGTGGTGCGGATCATCAGCGATTCGAGCGCGGCCACCTTGACACGGTCAAAGGTGTTGTACAGGGAGGGGTCCGTGTTCAATTGCTGATCCACGGACAGCACGCGCAGGTGACACATAATGCAGTTGATGTTATTGGCCAGAATAGGATATTGCGGCCCAGTGAAGGGTTCACCCCCGATATCCAGGATTTGGACGGCCGTCTTGGTCTGGCCTTCACAACTTGCCATGGCCCGAATGGTCAAGCGGCTGGCGAACACAGTGTCGAACCGGGCCACGTGGACAGCGTCGATGGTTGCCACAACACGCTCGCTGTCGGGATCGCGGAACTCGACGGGCTCGCTCAGCATGGCCCAACCCCGCTGGTCGTACCCCGAGGCGTAGGTCTGCAGGATGCCATCTCCATTTCCGTCTTCACCGGCATCCTTGGCGCCATTGAAATTCAGGTCCTCATTCACCGGGACGGCGAGGTCCGAGTCCAGGAATTGTTTATAGGAGGCCACGTTGCCTGTGGTATTGCCATTGCCGGCAAGGTAGTCGTTCCACAGGCGCACCACCCCCAAGTCGATCCCTGCTTGCGCAGCTTCTTCCAGGACAATGGTGTTGTAGGCGTGGTCGGTTTCCTTTTTCGCCGCATGTACCCGCAGCATCACCACACCCATCGAGCCGAGGATGACTATGATTGCCATCATCGCAAAAATGAGAGCCATGCCCTGCTGATTACGCAAACGTGATCGACTCATAAGCGCCTCCTTGCGGAGCAGTCGCGCGTGACCCGCGGCTGTCATCCGGCTAATTCTGCAAATGAAGGGTGGTCTCCGATTCTGCCCGCACCACGTGCTCGTTATTCGGCCCATATCCCTTCGACGATTCCACGCGCACATAGAACGTCGTGAAATAATTGTTGTCGCTGGCGTTCGGCCGCAATTGGAAAGTCAGGGCGCTGATATCGTTGACGCCGCCGGTCACCTTGGTTTCCCCCGACTGCTCCCGCACGATCCGGCGTGTCAATATGCCGTCGCCATTGGCGTCTTCGCCCTCGTCCAGTTTGCCGTTTATCGGTGCATCATTCAGCCCGTCCTCATTCTCGTAGCGGTACACGATCGGGTCCGAGACGGTAATCATTGTGGCGTCGTTCGTGGGGACCGGGAGGACGAAGCTCACGGACAGACCGTCCCCTGAGACCGTTACGGGTATAGCGCCCGGCGGGACAAAGTTCGGATCCATTTGCGCCAGCGTCTTGTCGGTGTATGCGGAGCGGATCTCGCTGGCGATGGCCATCATGACGTCACGCACGTTGGCCTGCACTTCGCCCTTCGCCTGGGTCAGCGAGGTGGCTTCGGTCGAGCCTTGCAGCACCACGAAACTGAGGGCGCCGACAATCGCGAGGATGGCGATCGCAAACGTGATTTCGAGCAGGCTATACCCTTGTGTCGCCATGGCAGTGGTCCCCTTATTCATTGTTCACCACCGTGACGAGTTCCGCCTGCATGGGGCGGCCGCGCCTATCCAGCCAGGCAGACCGGACAACAACCTGCACGGGCACGTCATTGCCGCCTGCGGCGTCGCCCGCCATATTCAAGACCAGCACTTCGAGGGTGTGGTTGCGCAGCTCTTCATGTCCACTCGACGATACCAGGTAGTCCGTCCAGCCGCTGCTGTTATTCTGATTGACCCAGGTCAGCAGATCGGCCGGGAAATTGTCCTTGAAGTCGTCGCGCCGATCGCGCAGCGCACTGATCACCGCCCGGCAGGATTGCAGCCCTTCAATGCGCTGTTCCTGCATGTCCATGGAAAGATAGAAAGACATCAACGCCTGCGCGGTGACGCCGATGACCGCCGCAAAGATGGCCACGGCGAGCACCACCTCGAGGAGGGTCATCCCCGCAGTCGCTTCGCCGCCCGCTCCGCGCGTTCGGGCATGCAGCCATTTCGCCACTGCGGGTTTTGAATTCACCACCGGTCTCGACATCCAGACATCCTTTCCGGCCTTTCGGCCACCCTGCCCTGCCTGAATACGGAACCAGACCATTCTGCCATGAAGTCAAGAATAAAGCAAGTGGCACGAGTAGGCCCGATCTATAACAAATGCTTATAAAACAATGACTTACAAGACATTTTCTGCGAGACTCCGGGAGATCGGGTCACACGATAATCAGGCCCGCCGGCCGAACTCCGGCTTTCCCGTGAGCTGGGACGTCAGACCTTGGCCCATTCGGCGCCGGCCGAGGCGCCCGAAGAATACAGCCGGCCTTCGATACCTGTGGCTAACTGATAGTCCTCCATCAGCCGTATTGAAAACTGCTTGATATGTTCGGTTTGCACCAGGTGCACCGCGCACCCGCCGAAGCCGGCGCCGGTCATGCGGCTGCCGTAACAGCCCGGCAACAAGCGGGCAATAGCCGTCATCGCGTCCAACTCGGGACTGGTCACCTCGTAGTCTTCGCGCAGGCTGTGGTCGGAGGCATTCATCAGGGCGCCGAAGCCGGGCGCGTCGCCGTCGCGCAGCCGGGCGCACGCTTCGAGCGTACGGCCGTTTTCGGAAATCACATGCCGCGCACGCCGAAACGCGACGGTGTCGAGTCGGTCGCGCGCCTCTTCCAACGCGGCCAGCGAAAAGTCGCGCAGGTGCGTACCCTTGTTGTGATCAGTCTCCCCATTGTGGCCGGTCTCCCTGTTGTGGCCGGTCTCCTGACCGCGCCACGGCGCCGACTGTGGGTCTCCTCCTCCACCGCGCTTTCCCAGCATCTCGCACAGCCCCGCCACGGCGCGTTCGCACTCCGCCACGCGCTCGTTGTATTTCGATCCGGACAGCCGCCGCGCGCAGCACGTGTCCGTGATGACCAACGCTGCGTCCGCGAAATTGATGGCCACATGCTCCAGCGCCAGCGACCGGCAATCGAGGAACAGCGCGTGCCCGGCCCGGCAGCAGCGGGAGGCAAATTGGTCCATGATGCCGCTGCTGATACCGAGGAACTCGTTTTCCACGCGCTGGCCCAAGCGGGCCGCTTCCCCGTCATCGAGTGTGAATCCGTATAATCCCTCAAAAAGCTTGAGCACGGCCATTTCCACCGCCGCCGAACTGCTCAGCCCCGCGCCCACGGGCACATCGCCGGTGATATACAGATCGGCGCCCTGCGGCAGCCTGTACCCGCCCTGGGTCAATTGCTGGGCGACGCCCGCAATATAGTCCATCCACGGATGTGCCGCCTCGCGCGTCAAGCCATCCAGGGGAAGATCGGCGCCGTCATTGAACTGCTCCGCGAAAGCGCGCACGCGGTTGTCCGTCCGCGCCTGTCCCGCAATCATTACTTCCAGATCCAGTGCCATTGGCAAGACAAAGCCGTGGTTGTAATCGGTATGCTCGCCAATCAGGTTAACGCGTCCCGGCGCCCGTGCCACGATGCTGGCGGGGCCCCCAAACCGCCGGGCAAACCCGGCCCGGACTGTTTCGAGAGCGATACTCATGCGGACGCACGCCTGATAAACATCGCCGCATGATGAAGCGAAGCCTGCTCCCAGTCAACCTCTTCCATCCTTGCGCCTTTCTGCTTCATACTTCCTGCCATGGAAATGATTCGCATCGCTAAGACGTCCGACTTCGCCACCCAGCCCCTCCGCACCTATCGTATTCTCGGCCGGAGCGTCGGGGTTTTCCGCGAAAGCGGCGGCGGATTCCGCGCCATGGAAATGGCGTGCAAGCACCAAGGGGCCGACCTCAGCGGCGGCCGCCTGAAAGACAACATCATTACCTGCCCCTGGCACGGCTGGAAATACGACTTGAGCACCGGCGAGTGCACCTGGGGCGCCCCGGTTCATCTCCGTCCGTACGCCTGCGAAGTCCGCGGCGAGGACATCTACATCTCCCTGCGTCCCGTGGAAGTCGATGAGTAGTCCGGCGCGCGTCGAGCGCCCGACTCTCCACGGGCTATCCAAACATCTGGAATATCACCAGGTCCAATTCGATAAACAAGTGCGCCAGGAATGGGAGCAGCACATTGCCGCGGCGCATGGCCCAGCGGGTCAGGAAGATAGAAAAGAGCACCATGCCGATGGCCTCCCATCCAGGCTTCTGCAGGTGGTAGACGCCTTCAAACACGGGGAGAAGGAACCAGCCATAGCGCGGCCAGGTCATGGATACGCGATCCAGCAGCACGTATCGGTGCATGAACTCCCACCCCGGAAGCCAGGACACGATCCACGCCAACTGCGCGAATAAGAAGGCGCTGCGCTGCGCCGCGGGGACATTGCCCAAGTATAGATCGCGGAACTCTGGCATGAATGGAATGAACAGCATGATGAGCATGCCGACCCCGGCGATCACCAGGAGCATCATTACATCATGTATTTTCCACCGCTTGAAGGACAGCGCACTCCACACCATGTTCGGCAGCGCAAACAGGAAGGGCGCCAGGAACCAGGTGAAGAACTTAAACCAGTCAAAATTGCGCATCGCGCCTTCGTAGAGGAAACTGAAGGCGCCTTTGGGCAGGCCCAAGCCTTGCAGGAACTGACGCGCCTCACGCGGTCCCCAGTCGAATTGCGACCAGTCCGTCCCCCAGCGTACGTGGAGCGTTGCCAGCGCGTCCACGGTCAGTACGGCGGCCACGTACAAGACAACCAGCCACGTCAGCCAGCGGCTAGTGCGCATGCGCTCGCGCAGGCGTATCTGGACGGCAAGATCATCGGGCAACTTTTTTCCCCTCGGCGGAGTGGGGGAACGGACACAGGTCGTTGACGGGACATTGCGAGCATTTGGGACCGCGGGCTACACAGATCGCGCGGCCATGGAACACCATCAGATGTGAGAACTGCGTCCAGAGCTTCTCCGGCCAGACTTTCATGAGGTCCTGCTCGATCTTCACGGCGTCCGGCTGGCGCGTAAACCCGAGCCGGTTGGAAACGCGCGTGCAGTGCGTATCCACGATAACTGCCGGCACACCAAAGCACTCGCCCAGCACCACGTTTGCTGTCTTGCGGCCCACGCCCGGCAGCGCCACCAATTCTTCCATCGTCCCCGGCACCCGGCCCTCGTGTTTCTCGACCAACTGGCGGCACGCGCCCACAATACTCTTTGCTTTCGCGCGAAAAAATCCGCACGGTTTGATGTCGCTCTCCAATTCCGAGAGCGGGACCGTCAGGAAATCCGCCGGTTTCCGGTATTTCTTGAACAGGTCCTTCGCCACGATATTCACGCGCGCGTCGGTCGATTGCGCGGCGAGTATGGTCATAATCAAGAGTGTGAACGCATCCTTGTAGTCCAGGGTGCAGTGCGCATTCGGATAATACGCCGCGAGCCGTGCATAGACCTCCTTCGCCCGTTCTTGCGCCGCAGCGCGCCCCCGTTTCACTTGCGCCATGCGAGCAATTCCTTCGTGCTCAGCGTGTTCAGCACGTCTTTTGCCTCCAGCCATCCCTTGCGCGCCATGCTGACGCCGTAGCGCACATTGTCCAGCCCGTTCACGCTGTGCGCGTCCGGGCCAATCGAGAACATGACGCCTTTCTCGCGCCCGCGGATCACCTGCCGCCAATCCAGATCGAGCCTGCGGCAGTCTGCGTTGATTTCGATGGCCACCTGGTTCGCCAGGCAGGCGTCAAAGACCTTGTTCATGTCCAACGTCAACCCCGCGCGCGCCAGCAGCAGCCGCCCCGTGGCATGGCCCAGAATCGTGATGTAGGGGTTTTCGATGGCCCGCACCACGCGCGCCGTCGCTTCTTTCTCCGGCATGTCCAGCTTGTTGTGCACAGAGGCAACGATCACATCGAAAGTTTTCAGCACGTCCTCATCGTAGTCGAGGTCCCCATTGATGCGGATGTCCGACTCGATCCCCTTGAGAATGCGGAAGCCGCGCGCTTTCTTATTCAAGCGGTCGATTTCTTCGTGCTGCTTCCGGACACGCTCCGGCCGCAGCCCGCCGGCATAGGCGGCCGTCTGGCTGTGGTCCGTGATCACGAGGTATTCATAGCCAAGCTTCCGCGCCGCCAGGGCCATCTTTTCCAGCGTGTCCTTTCCGTCGCTGTACGTGCTGTGGCAGTGGATCAGCCCGCGCAAGTCGGACAACTCCACCAGTTTTGGCAGCCGTTCCGCCTGGCACTCGCCGTAATCTTCCCGCAACTCCGGGGGGATGCAGGGTAGTCCCAGTTCCTTGTAGATGTCCGTCTCGAACCCGCAGGCCAGGCTCTGGTCGTGCTCATCAAACAGCCCATATTCGTTCAGCTTCAGCCCGCGCTCCCGCGCGCGCTGGCGGAGCGCCACGTTGTGGTCCTTGCTCCCCGTGAAATGCAAGAGCGCAAACGGAAACTGCACCTGGTCCACCACGCGCAGGTCCGCCGCAATCCCGCTGTCCAGCACCACGCTCGCCTTTGTCTCGCCTTGCCCGGTCACCTGCTTCACGTCCGGCGCGCTCACGAACCACTTCATCACCTCGGCGGGCCGTTCGCTCGAGGCCACCAGGTCCACGTCCTTGATCACTTCCTTCCCGCGCCGGACACTCCCGGCAATCTCGACGCTCGTGACCGCCTCGCATTCGCGCAGGTGATGCAGCAGTTCCTCGGCGGCGTATTCTGCCTTATTCAGCAGGTGTTGGCCGGTGTGCTCCCGCGCAAAGCCAATCCCTTCCAGGATCTTGTCCTGGAGTTTCTCGCTGAACCCCTTGAGCGACAATAACTGCCCGCTCTGACAGGCCTCCTCGAGCTTCGCCAGCGAATCGATCCCCAGTTCCTCATACACCTGCTTGATGCGTTTCGGCCCGAGACTCGGAATGCCGAACAATTCGTACAGCGAGACCGGAAACTTCGCCCGCAATTCCTCGAGGAACCCCAGTTTCCCGGTGGTGACCAACTCCTCGATCTTCTGTTCCAGCGCCTCGCCAACCCCCTTCAGCTCGCGCAACCGCTTCTCGCGCACCATATCCTCGATATCGGCGTCGAGTTGCTCGATCACCCGGGCGCCATTGGTGTACGAGCGCACCTTGAACGGGTTCTCCCCGCACAATTCCATCAGCAGTGCGATCTCATTCAGGGCGGCAGCCACTTCTTTCTTGTTCACCGCGGTCCTTTCAGGGGATGCCATGGCACGGCTGATTGCCGCGCCGAAGATTCTTGTTGTCCATTATGCCCCGTCCTCGCCGCGGCATTCACCTCGCTGCCGTCTCATGCTGGTGTGGACGTCAGATTGCCCGTCATCTCACCGAACCTGTACATTGTGGGCGGGGTATCGTACCGGGTAGTTGCATGAGGTGGGGTAGCAGTGGCCAAGATTCAAAAATATCTGATTCTCTTCTTTGCAGTGATCATCCTTGCTGTTCTTGGCGTGGTGGGGTTCGCCTACCGCATGGGGACGCAATTGAGCGCGCCCGCCAACGTGGCCATCGGCAATCTTCCCAGCGATCTTGCCGGCGAATCTGTGCATATTCCAAGCACATCCGGATCGCGGCTTGCGGCGTGGGTACTGCCCGGTGAGGCGAAGCGGGGAGTTGTAGTGCTGATGCATGGCGTTCGAGCCAGCCGCCGCAGCATGCTGGATCGGGCACGATTTCTATCAACCGCAGGTTTTAGCGTGGTCCTATTTGGGTTCCAAGCCCATGACGAGAGCCCGGGCGAATTCATCAGCTTCGGATTTCTCGAGAGCCGCGATGCAATAGCGGCGGTTCAATTCGCACACACGCGTTTTCCCGGTGAGAAGATCGGAGTCATTGGTGTTTCTCTTGGGGGAGCGGCCGCATTACTTGCGCAACCGCCACTCGATGTGGAGGCGGCCATACTGGAGTCCGTGTATCCCAGCATTGAGGAAGCCATTGCTGACAGGCTACAGATTCGGCTTGGCGCACCAGGCGCATGGCTGACGCCCCTGTTCATCGCGCAATTGAACCTCCGCCGCGGCATTCCGAGCAGCGAACTTCGGCCCATCGAGCGCGTGAAAGATCTGCACGCCGCGAAGCTCTTCATTGTTGGCGAAAAAGACAGGCACACAACGCTCGCGGAATCCCGACGCCTGTTTGAAGCGGCCACCGAGCCGAAGGCGCTCTGGGTGATTTAAGGCGCAGCCCACGAGGACTTCTACGCTCGGCTGAGGGAAGTCTACAAGGAAAGAGTCCAGACATTTCTTGATGCACACTTAAACAGCGGGCCTATTCTCCAAATGCCCTCGCCACCTGATTCAGGAAGAGCATCGCTTAGAGGAGCAAAAGAACCAGATACGCGGCAGGACACAACAGACCCACAGCGTGGGTTGGCAGTACTCAGCCTATGAACCCAAAACTCTCAAACCACGTGGACCAAAGATTGGGGGCTTGACTCGACGATTACTCGTTATCCCGGAGGTTATGAGTCAATCACGCTGACGGAGGCACGTGAAGCTGTCAGAACGGCCAGAAAAGTACGGACCGTCGTTCGCCGAATGTTCAACAGCAGCGCAATCTAAACTCTGCCGACCTCACCAAGCAGGGTTGCAAGGAAATCCGCCGCCAACTGATACACTCCTGGCGACGTTGATTCGCGCGGGCCGGCCACGTTGAGCACGCGCACGCGATTGTCCTTCAGCCACGCGACCACC
>JACPGD010000518.1 GCA_016182645.1 Candidatus Hydrogenedentota bacterium
ATCGAATCGGGCGTGCGCTTCGTCAATGAACGTGGCGTCGATCTCCGGTCCGATGTGGGCCACCTCCAAACTGCGGTTGTGGAGCAGCGCCGTCAGAATAGCCCCATCCCGGCTGAGCGGCACGGCGGCGCCTTCGGCGGCAACTGGGGCCACGGTGTTGTTGATAGGGGGTGGCGGCGCAATACCTGCCTCCGCCGGTGGTGGCGAGACAACATCCGCCGGGGAGTAGCGGGCCGTGTCATGGGCACAACCCATGGAGCCCGCAGCCAGGACGCCGGCGAGTGCGAGCAGGGCCGAAACACCTCGCCCCAGCGTTGCGGGAATGGTCGATCCCCTTCCGGGCCAGTTATGCGCGGAATACTTCACTTCGCGGCACGTCTCAATCAGTTTCAAAACCAAGAGTTGCCCCTTTGACCGCGGTAAGGGGGAGACGGGTTTTGATTGTGTCAGACCAGCATGTTGGGGCGCCACTTTTCGTAAGCGCGGGATGCGGATTCCGTGTCTACAAGGGCATACGCTGGTTCAAACGATATACAAACGCCAGCACCTCCGCCACCGCGCGATAGAGGTCTTCCGGGATTTCCGTATTGAGATCCAGCGTCGAGAGCACGGCCACCAGATCGGGATCCTCCTGGATGTGAATATGGTGCTCCCGCGCCAGTGCGATTATGCGCTCGGCGAGAAGGCCCCGGCCCTTCGCAATCAGTTTCGGCGCGCTGTCCTGCTCCTGGTTGTACCGAAGCGCCACGGCGCGGCGTTTTTGAAGCTCGGGAGTGTCAGCCATTGCTATGCTTCCACCGAAATGCCGCGGAAGCGCGCCATCAGATCCGCGGTAGCGCGGAGGCGGTCGCCGTCCCACCGGGCGGTTTGGATGCGAGCATTGGAGTAGCCGATGCGCTCGAGGGCGGCGGCTAGTTCCGGCGCGGCCTGGCGCAGGGCGTCCGCGCCGGTCTCGCTGGTCGAACGGATGCTGCACTGGCAGCGGCTGGGTTGGAGTTGCAGCGCGATCCAGAGATCGCCCAGCCGTGTTGTGGCGAGATCGAAGACAATCGTCGCCTGCCGCGGATCGAACTTCTGCTTGCGGCCGTGGCCATCGTCGAGCAAGTGGATTTGCGCGTGGCGGATCGGCGCGTCCTGCGCGAAGGGTAATTCCCAGAAGACGTAGTTGTGTTCCAAGCCGCGCAAGTTCTGGAGGTCAACGCCGGTCAAACGGTCCAGGACTTGCCGCGCTGATTTCTCGAAGCGCTGCAGCAGGCCTTTGCCTTGAAAATAAGTCAAGAGCGCTTCGCGCCCGCGGCGTTCGGCGACCAGGCCACGCAGGTTTTGCTGCAATCCCCGAAGCGACTCTTGCACGTCACCCGCTTGCAGCGCCAGCACCAGACGCGCCTCCAGACTCCTGTCACTGTGCATTTGACGCGCGAGATTGCGGAACTCCTGCGACTCGGCCGCGGCCATCTGGCCCAGGATCGCCGAGAACTGGCCGAAGTTCTGCGGGGAAAGTGCCCCGTCACCGGCCGCTAGCTGCAGTAATCCGGCGAGGTCTTGAAGATCCGCGTTTAACGATCCCCGCGAAACAAAGAGCGCGAGAAGTTGCCGGACGGCCGCGGACGTTTCGGGGACAAGGCGGGGTACGACACGCACGGCATCGTCTATGTTCCCGGGGGCGCCCAGGGACTGCAGGACCGTGGCGACAACTTGGTCGAGGCTGGGCGCGGCGGGTACGGGGACTGGTGCCGGCAAGGCGCCCGGGGCGGTGGGTTCCACGCGAAGTTGAAGACCCTCCGCCACGGACAATACTTCCACGTCAACGGTCTGGCCGGGGACGAGCGCCGCTGCATTCAAGGGGACCCGCACGCCCCCGAGCAGGAGAAAACTGTCCTGGGCCGTGCCCTGCACCAGCGTTTGAAACGTCTGGCCCGTGCGAAAGCCGGTGGCGGCCGGGAAGGAGGATGGTACCGTGAAAAACGAGATGGGTTGGCTGGACAACATGGGTTACGGCTGGCGTTGGCGCGCGAGGCTAAGCATGAGGCGGACTTCCCCCTTACCGACGCCCAACTCCGTCGCGATATCGGCCACGCTCATACCGGCCAGGCTGTACTCCAGGACGCGCTGAAGCAGGGGAGAGTTGCGTGAGCCATTAGATCCCGAGCTAGCTTCCACACGGGGGGCGTCACTCTCGATGACAGAAGCCGGCGGGTTTGAAGTGGGCGTACCCATATTCAGCAGCGAGCGGAACGCGGCGCGCGCGGAATCGGCGTCGTCCGGGGCGGGATCCCTCTCTTCGTAGTCATCCTGGATCGGTTCCGGGGCACTGAACGCAAAGCTCGAGTCGTCATCAAGCCACGCTTTCAGGGCGGAATCACCAAGGGCCTCCTCCTGCGTCACGAATGCCGGACTGTCCCCGGACGCTGCCAGTGGCGGGGCCGGAGAAAACGGTTGCTCTTCCACAGGCGCCGTTGGGCGCGGCACTGGCTGTAACGGCGGGACGACAACCTGCGCGGCAGGGCCTGGAGCCAGGGCGGAGCGACTCTGCGTCTCTTCGAGGTAGGTCATTTGCCGTTGCAGGCTCTCGAGGTGGGCCCGGCTCTCGGCCAGCTCGCGCACCAACGTCTGCTGCTTCTCATACAGCCGTTCATTCTTTTCCATGCTGGCCGCCAGAATCTGTCTGACCAGCCCCATCTTCTTTTCGATTTCCCTATTGAACTCGCGCGCCAGGCCCTTCTGCTGGTTCATGATATCGCGCATCGTCTGGAAGAGAATCGTCATGTCCGCGATGTCCGCCTTTGTCTGGGTGAGACGTTGCCGCTCCTTCTGCTCATTACGGATGTACCACACCGTCATGAGCACCAGCATGGCGACAGCCATGAACGCAATCGCAAAGAGGGAAAGAATGATGATTTGTTGCCCTGTCACGTGCCAAGAATTCCAGTTTGGGCCGCATTGGTCTCATCAATTGATGGAGCGGGTATTATACCCGAGTCTTCTCAAATGCTGATGTCGAGCTTGTGCACTTCCGGCTCTTCGAGGAGGTGCGCTTTTTCATCGGCGGCGTAAACGACGTGGGTGGATTCGGACGTCTCCTCGGCGGCCTTGCGCCGTTTGCGCCGGCCAGCGAAGGGATTGCGCCGCTTCAGTTCCTGTTCCACCTGCTCGCTCTTCTGCTCCGCCTCCTGCACCTGGGTATCGGCCAGAACATGCTGTTGCGCCGCCTGGCTGGCCATGCGGACCTGGTAGCTCAGGTTGGCACGGTCGGAAAGTTGTTGTATGCGCTCAGTGGCGATGAGACGGCCCAGTTCCGTCTGGGGATCAATCGGCTGCGGCATTATTCACGCTCCCGGACAAATTTCCGCAGGTTCTTCATGGCGGCCGTATGGATTTGGCAGATGCGCGATTCTGAAACGTTCAAGACCAAGCCGATTTCCTTGAGGGTCAACTCCTCATAATAGTATAAGTTTAGCACCTTTTGCTGCTGATCGGGCAATTGCAGGATGGCTTGAACCACAAGTTCCTGTTTCTCCTTGGCAATGGCCAGATGCAGGGGGCTGGGCGCCAGAGCGTTGGAGGTCACATCGATCTTTCGGGTTTCTTCCTCCTCTTCGCTGGGCAGATAGGTGTCGAGCGAAAGGACATGGGCGGTTTGCATCTGGGCCATCGTGTCGTCGACATGGTCCGCGGTGGTCCCAAGCTGCTCGGCAATGGCCTCGCTGTCGGGTTCAAGTCCCCGCCTTTGTCGAAGTGTCTCCCGCGCCTCGCCCACCCGCCTTGCCATCGTGCGGAGCGAACGTGGCGCCCAGTCAAGAGACCGGATCTGGTCGATGATGGCGCCCCGGATCCGGATCGTGGCATACGTCGTAAACTTAATGTCCTGCCGGTGGTCGAACTTTTCGACGGCATCCAGCAAGCCCATCACGCCCCAGCCGACGAGGTCGTTCATCTCGATACTCGAGGGGACATGAATGGCCATACGGCCGGCCACGTACCGGACGATGCGCATGTGATGCAGGATGAGGGCTTCGCGCGCGGCGCTGTCCCCCTGTTCCTTGCAGCGTATCCAGAGTTCTTTCTCGTTCTCAGCAGTCAACGCAGGCTTTCAATGCGCATCCGGGGGCTGACAATCTCCGTGATGCGCAGTCCAAACTTTTCGTCCACCACGACTACTTCTCCCCGGGCAATCAAGCGCCCGTTGACAAGCAGTTCGACCGGCTCGTCGACCAAGTGTCCCACTTCGATGATCGAGCCGGGCCCCAGGCTGAGAATCTCTCCGAGCGGCATTTCTATTCCCCCCAGGCGCGCCACTGCCGTGAGAGAGATATCGAGGACCATCTCCAGGTTGCCGCTGAATTCCGGGCGTGGCGGGGCGGCCGGAACTTCCTCCGGCGGCAGGCCGATGCCCCCGAGAATGTCCTGCATTTCAGAGTCCGTCAATAATGCCGAGGCGCCGGGTTTCGCCACTGTGCCCGCGGGAGCGAGGTCTTCAAAGCTCTGGCTGGATAACAAGGCGGCCGCCCCGCTGAGCTTGTTGGTGCCGCGGAACTCGAATCGCGCCAGGGTCGGGTTTGGCTTGAGCATCTGCGCCAGTAGTCCAGCGGCGGCATCCGCTCCCTCGAGCAGCGAAGTTTGCTCCAACTGTCCAAAATCCTGTCCCAGGTTTTCCAACAGCCGCGCCACCGCGCCGCCCAGGACTGCTTCGGCCAGGTCCTTGAGCAGCGCCCGCTCCGCGTCACCGATCCCCGTTCCAGGGCCCGGCGTGGTTTCTTGTAGGAGAGCGACGAGTTGGAGCGCGGCCGATTCAGTGAGCAGCATGGCCACGCCGCCTACGCCGTTGGGCAGAGACGCCGTCAGCGCGAGCGGGAATTCGCCGCAGATCTTCTGGAGGGCGTCCCCGGCGACCAGTTCCGTCCGCACCAGTTGACATTGCACCGGCTCCCCCGTCATCGCTTGCAGGGTGCTTGAGGCGCCCTCCAGGAGCCCTTGGGCGACCATGGCCGCAGCGTTTTCATTCATAGACAAACTCACTCCCGGATGAAAGATAACAATTGTACCGCACTCTGCTCACGACGCCGGCCGGGCTGTGCGAGGAAGAATGGCAGGCCCCCCACCTCAACACCAATGGGATCATCGGGGGAGGTGTCGATTTGAACGATGTCGCCGCGCTTCAGCGAAGCGATTTGACGCACGGTCAGCCGCGTCTGCCCCAGGATGGCTTCCACCGGCACCATGGACTTGCGGACCACGAGTGAAATGGCATCCCGTGTAATCTGGGCCATCTCTGGGGACATGCGGCGGCTGAAATGCGCCTGCTGGTTGATCTGGTCGAGGATGGGATTCAGCACCAGCAGGGGCACGCAGAAGTTCATCGTGCCGACGGTATCCCCAATGTGTACTTCATAACCGACCAACACCGTCATTTCGCTCCCCGCAACGATTTGAACGATGAGGGGGTCGCTTTCCTGTTGGACGACACTGAGTTGAAACTCGATCAGTTGCTCCCAGGATCGGCGCAGGCTGTCCAGTATCATGACGACGATGCGCTGAATGATCCGGTTCTCGATTTCGGTCAACTCACGCGGCTCGGCGAGGGTTATCCCCTTGCCGCCCAAGACTCGGTCGATAATCGGAAACACCATCGAGGGGCTCATCTCCAGAACCGCGTTGCCTTCGAGTGGCGCCATATTCACGACCGAGAGTGCCGTCGGACGCGCGACGGACAGGATAAACTCGTCGTAGGTTAGCTGGTCAATTGACGTGAGGTCAATCCGGATGACAGTACGCAGATAGGGCGGGAAAAGGATGCTCATTTCCCGGCCAAAGGCTTCAAACAGGCTTTGAAGACCCTTTAATTGTTCCTTGGAAACGCGCTCCGGGCGACGGAAATCGTAGGCTGTGGTGAGCACGCCTGCTTCGAGTTCCGGCGCTTCTTCCGGCGCCGTGATTTCGCCCTCGGAGACCGCGCTAAGCAGTAAGTCGACTTCTTCCTGACTGAGAATATCGGCCATTTCCACTCACTTCTCAAAGAACGTGATCTGACCCCGCGATGCTTCGCGGGCGAGTATAGCACAGCAGTCAATCATGGGCAACGTCATAAGCATCTTTAATTTCAAGGGCTTAGGTGCTCTCCTTGTGTTCGTTGTCTCGCGCCAGTGAGGCAGTGCGGTATGAAATGTGGCGCTGCGTCAAGAATTTCTTTAATTATTGCTTTATCGAGTTTTCGTGTCATCCTCGGGAAGGTGGGCAGCGTTGTCGTTCTTGAAAGCACAGTGGTAGCCCTTACACTACCCTGAACAGTCCCCTTCTGCGCACGGGCCGTTCCCCCTCCCCTCCTGCGGCCCGTGCCGCCGTTTTTAACCGGTTTGCACCCCCTGCGCCGGCCTGGCCGCGGGCGCCTCAAACAGAGCGGCCAACTCCTGGTGCCGCTTCAGCGATGAGCGCAATAACGGATCAGTCCGGTGGGACACCCGGAGTGCGGGGGCGCCCGCCCACACCTCTAACGATCCAATGTCTTTGGTAACGATGCTTCGGGGCGCCACCACGGCCCCATCACCGATGGTGACACCGGGCATAATATAGGTTCCGGCGCCGAGGTAGCAGTTCCTGCCAACTTTGATGGGCTGGATGATCAAGGGGGTAATCCGCCAGTGCGCGTCTGTTCCTTGAAACAAATGATTATTGTCGCGCAGCACGCAGTATGGCCCGATGTAGCTGCCCTGCCCGATTTCCACGTACTCGTTGGCGGAAATCATGGCGTAGTCGCCCAATTCAACGTCGTCCGCCAGAAGGATCCGGCCGCTGAAGTGCGTTCTGAGCACCACATTCCCTCGGAAAAGACAACGGTCACCCGCCTCCACGACGCCTTTGATTTCCAGGCGATCGGACAAAACGCACTCCCGGCCAATTCGCTTGAAACCACGGCGGTTTTGCCAAGTACGCCACCAGCGCATGTTCAGGAGTCTCCCGTTCCGTTGCCGGATTCTAGCGAAACCCGGGCCTGCATGCCAAATAGCCCGGCGCGGAAAACAAAGTTTGACTTTAAGGTGCGGAGGCAAGCCCTGGAAAGCACGGCCAAAACCACCTGCGGTATAACGAGTTCCGGCCCGGAAAGCATAGGGCGAAAACAACATATAGTGCTAATTATTTTTAACTTGAACAGATATGGTATTCGTGGTATTATCCGTTCAACATATGGTGCTGCCATGGGGAACGCAGGCCACATGTTGTGTCGGGAGGAGAAACGCAATAAAGGAGCTCCAGATGAAGACGCGCAGCGTTCTGCTGTACCTGCCGGCCTTGCCATTCCGGGTGGAAGCGTTATTCCCGCAGCGAGAGCTTGCAGTAGTGGCGGGCGCGCTCCTGGAAGAGGGCCACCAGACCGAGATCTGGGACTACGGAGTGGTGGAGGAGGTGGCGCGGGCGAAGGAGGGCATGGTTGGCGGCAGGACGCGGGTCTGGTTGCGGGCACGCCATGAGGCCGAACGCCGGTCGCAGATTGTCCGGCGGCTTTGTCGGGAACGGGGGCTGGATTTCGTCGCCATTTTGGCCCAAACGCACGCCGACATGGTGGAAGCCCTCCATGTGGGCCGGGCGCTCCGGCGCGCCGCCCCACGTATCCGGCAGTTTCTCTTCGGGGAGCATGCGGTCTCTTTTCAGGCGGTTCTGGCTTCCGCCGGGGACTGGGACGCTGTCTGCACGGAGGAATCCCTGGCCCAATTGGCCCGCGTATTTGGAAGCCCGCCGCAATGGGGTAGTGTTCACGGGGTTTGCACCGGAATTTCGTCGGCAGCACCGGCCGCGCGTACGCCCGGTTTCTGCGGTGCATTTGTCCTGCCGGAGTACTCAGAGGAGGTGTATGGGGCCATGGCCGGAGCACATAAGTTCCGGTTGTTTGCGGTGCCCCGCCGCGGTCCGCAAACAGGAGCGCGGCATTATGATTCGCCGGCCCCCCGCGCCGCCGTGCCGGGGGCCGCTTGGCGGCACAGCGTGGAGGAAGTACAGTGGATCCAGCGCCAATGGGGTGCGCGCGTCTTTTACCTCCGGGGCCGTTTTGGCACGTTGGATCTCCTGCAAGGGCTGAACGCGTTGTCCTGCCGTGGTTCCGGCCTGGTTCTGGGTACGGAATGCGATCTGGATTACATGGATGAAGAGGCGGCGGATCTGTTGGCACGCTTTGGCTGTAGTTTTGTCTCGGTGGACGTGGACTCGGGAAGTCAGCGTTTATTGGAAGAATTTTATGGGCGGCGTTTTGGACTTTCCAAGGCAGAACAATTGTTGCGTGGTTTGCGCGGGGCGGGCGTGCACATTCATGCGCGGCTGCAATTCCCTTGTGCTGAGGACGACTATCACACCCGGGCGGAGACGGTGCGCTTTCTGTCGCGGGCGGGCGTGAGCACCGTGGAACTGACAGCGCCAAAGATTCGGCCCGGATCCGTATGGCGGCAGCGGGCGGACGAATTCGGCTTCATCTTGCAGCCTCGGCGCCATGCCGACTGGTGCCGGGGAGAGGAGGAGGCCGCCTGGCGGCGTCGTGCACCGGGATACCGTCTGCGGGGATGGGGTCGGCGGAGGAAGGCTGCCGAACGGGAGCATCTGCTTTGCGAGTTGGCGGAGCGGGGCATCCAGGAGGCCCCGGCGGCGGCCGGTCTGCTGGCGCGCGTCTCCAGCCGCATTGATAGTGAGCAGAGCTATCTGGAGGGGTTGCACGGCTGCCTGACCAATTTTGATGCGGAAGCGATTTATGCCATGATAAGAGGCTTTAATGACGCGGCTTCGAGCAGCACGGTGACATCCGTGGTGCAGCGCCGCGATGAAATGCGTACGGCCGTTGGGAATTAGGCATGGAGCTTCAGCAGGTTGTCATAACGGGCTTGGGGGTGCTCTCGAGCAACGGTCTGGGCCGGGAGGCCTTCTGGGAGGGCTTGCGCCAGGGTAGATCCGGCATCCGCCATGTCCAGCGTTTTGACGCGAGTGAGTTCCCCTGTCAAATCGCGGGGGAACTCTGGGACTTCAACCCCGAAGACTTCATGCGGAAAAACGTGGTGAAGCACTGGCACCGGCACGTCCACCAAGCGGTGGCGTGCGCGCGCATGTCGGTGACCGATTCCGAATTGGACAAAGCCGGTTATGACCCCGAGCGGATGGCCGTGGCGGTCGGGACCAGCATTGGCTCTCCTAACGAGGCGTACCAGGGGCAGGTGGAAGCCTATGAATCGGGCGGGTTCCGCAAAGTCAGCAAGTTTGCGTCCTCGGCCTTCTCGGGGCACGCAGCCACCGTGCATGTCAGCATCGATTTTGGCCTGCGCGGTCCCGCCATCACGATTTCCAGCGGCTGCGCCACCGGCTTGGACGTACTTGCCTGGGGCTACAACCAAATCCGGCTGAACCAGGCTGACGCGGCGCTCGTCGGGGCGACGGAAAGCCCGATTTTTCCGATGTCTTTTGCCACGGCGTGTTCACTGGGCATTCTGTCGCGGCGCAATGAGGAACCGGAAAAGGCGATGCGCCCCTTCGACAAACACCGGGACGGCATCGTGCTCAGTGAGGGCGCGGCGGCATTTGTCCTGGAACGCAAAGATATGGCGCTGGCGCGGGGCGCCCCGATTCTGGCGGAACTGGCCGGGAATGGTTCCGCCGCGGAGGCGGGCAACCCGCTGATCCTGGATCGGCAAGGCGAGGCGCTGGCCCGGGCGATATCCATGGCGCTCAAGAACGCCGGGGTATCTCCGCAAGACGTGGATCATATCCAGGCGCACGGGGTTTCCCTGGAGATGTACGACCGGGGAGAGACCAACGCGTACAAACGCGCGTTTGGGGAAGCGGCTTACCGCATCCCGATTTCAGCGGTGAAATCAATGGTCGGACAGTCCTATTCGGCGGGTGGTCTGTTGGGTGTGGCCGCCGCATTGATGGCCTTGAACCAGGGGGTGGTGGCGCCAACCTTAAACCTGGAAGACCCCGATCCCTTGTGCGACTTGGACTTTGTGCCGCGCCAGTCGCGACTGAACGACGTCTCCACGGCGTTGGTGACCGCCATGAGTTTTGGCGGCACGCATAGCGCCACGGTCTTGAGGCGCGTGGCCTGATGTCAGAGTACGGCAGCATCATAACCGCGTCGGTGATGTTGGTGCTGTCGGCTGTCCTGAGCTGCTGCCTCGGCGGGTTGGTGCTGGCGCGCAATCCGGACAAGCGCACGCACCGCGTCTTTGCCGTGCTGGCCTTGAACCTGGTACTGTGGTCGCTCGGCGTGCTGGGGATCATCCATTGCCACACCCAGGAATCGGCGCGGCTGTGGATCATGATGACGTTCTCCGTGGCGGCCTTCCTTCCCGCCAGTTTCTATCAGTTCATCGTCTTCTTCCCCTTCCAGCGTTTTGTCGGGCTTCGCCCCGTTCTCCTCTTCCTGTATGCCGGGGCGATAAGCCTCGTACTCCTGGTGCGCTCACCCTATTACATCCACGAAGTCGAGGTGTTCGAGATCGGGCCGCCGCGGGTCGTGTACGGTCCGGTCTTCCTGGTCTATGGCGGCTTGGTGATGGTTTCGATGGTGTTCTCCTTCGTAAACCTTTTCGCGAAGCTTCGGGTGACCGCGGGGATCCAGCGGCGCCAAGTCGAGCATGTGTTGTTCTTCATCTTCGCCTCGACGGGTTTCGCCTCACTGACCAACATCCTCGCGCCAGTGCTGCAAATCCGCACCTTGGAGCTCTACGGTCCGTGTTTCGTGGTGCTGCTGATGGGGGGCTTCGCCTATTCGATGATCCGGTACCATCTTCTGGACATCTGGGCGGTAATGTCGCGCACGACAGTGTATGCGCTCGTCACCTCGGTGGTGATGCTGATCTTCTTTAGCGTGGTGTCCGTGGTACACTGGACGTTTACCAATCGTACGCAAGCCAGCGACTGGATCACCACGGGACTGGCGGCACTCTTGGTGGCGCTGGTGATCCAACCGTTGAAGGAGCGCGCCCAATTACTGCTGGATCGTGTGGTACTGCACCGCCGTTATGATGCCGATGCCTTGCTGGAGCGCGTCGGAAGACACTGCTCGCATTTTGTGCAAGTGCCGCAATTGCTCGAACGAGTGGCACGAGAAGTGCAGCACACCGTTGGCGTCCAATTGGTGCGCTTCCTGTTGTTAGATGGCCGTGTGCCAGGCTCGCTCGTGGTGGAGCATTCGACAAACACCGGCGAAACACACACGCGCTACACGAACCTCGACTACCTGATTGAAATGGTGGAGGAGATCAACGGGCCTCTGGTGCTTGAAGAGCTGCTGCACCGCCGTCCCACGCCAAAGCGGGTGCGCGTTTCGCAATTGCTGGCGGACCTGGACGCCTCCGTGCTGGTGCCGCTAAAGACGAAAGTGAACGCCGTGGGCGTGCTCGTGCTCGGGGAAAAGACCAGCCGAGACATCTACACCAGGGAGGATCTGCGTGTACTCTCCACCCTGGCCGGACCGCTGGCGACGACCATCGAAAACACGCGTTTGTATTGCAAGCTGGATGAGGTGAACCTGCACCTTGAGCGTATTCTGACCAACATGCGCGGCGGCGTGGTCGCCGTGGACATGGATGGGAAGATCACGACCATGAACCAGGAAGCCCAGCGGATGCTGGGCACGCCGGCGCCGGGCCAGACGCTGGAGACGCTTGAGCCGCGCGTGGCGCAGTTGTTGCGCCGGACCCTCAAAGAGCACCGCAACATCCGCGACTACGAGACGGTGATCAGGAGCAATGACGGCGAGAATATCCCAGTGGCACTTGCCTCGGCGTACTTCTCCCTTCCAGACAGTCAAAGTGGCAGCGCCATCGTATTGATCTACAACCTGACCCAGATCAAGCGGCTGGAAAGCAATGTTCAACGGGCGGACCGCCTGACTTCGATCGGCACGATGGCCGCCGGCATGGCGCACGAGATCAAGAACCCGCTGCAGTCCATCAAGACCTTCAGCCAATTGCTGCCAGACCGGTTTCACGATCCTGACTTCCGAAAGACGTTTGTGGAGGTGGTCCCGCCGGAGGTGCAGCGTATCGATATGATTGTTTCGCGTTTACTCGATTTCGCACGGCCAAAACCGGTGTGCTTTGCGCCCCAAAACCTGTGCAATACGATTCGGGACGTGCTGGCCCTGCTGGAAAACCAGGTCCGGAAGTGCGGGGTCGAAACGGTGCTGGACTTTCCGGAGGACGTCAGGGAAATCACGGCCGATGACCAACAGTTGCACCAGGTTTTCCTTAATCTATTTCTCAACGCGGTCGACGCCATGAAACACAGCATGCATCGAGTGTTGCATGTACGGATGTATTACGATCAGACGCATTTGTCGCGCCACATGCAACCCCCGATCCTGGATGTTCCCTGTGTGAAAGTGGTGGTTTCCGATACGGGCTGCGGGATTCCCATCGAGAATATCAAACAGATCTTTACGCCCTTTTTCACCACGAAGGATCACGGCACGGGGCTGGGGTTGTCCGTGGTGCATGGAATCGTGACCGAACACGGGGGGGAGATTGACGTGACAAGTTCACCGGGGTGCGGTGCATCTTTCTGCGTGACGTTTCCATTGCTGGATCGGTCCACGTTGGCAGAGAGGGTCGGCGCGTGAACGTTATCCTCATCATCGCGGAAGACGGAGGAGTTTCGGGGGCTTTGCGGGCTTCGCTGCCTGAAAGCGACATCCTGTTGTTTGAGCCGACCGTCGAGGCGGCGCGCCGCCGCTTAATCTCGTTGGAGCCGGACGCCATCGTGCTGGACGATGCACCCAACCTTGGCGCGCGCGCGATCAAGCCCTTGCATGAGACAGCCCCGAACGTCCCGATTGTTTCGCTTTCCGCCCGCGGCGATTTGATGAGCCAGGCGGCCCTCACGCGGGCCGGGGCGGACGCGGTGCTGGTCAAGCCGTTCGCCTTGGAAGCCTTAAGGGAAGCGTTGGACAGCGTGATTGTCCGGCCGCAACCCCAGCCGCCATCGCAACGTCCCCACGAAACCGAGTATGGGAGACACAGCGCGCTGAATCAGCACCAGATGGCGCTGCGCTGGTTGAGCCGTGCCTCGGCGCAAGTGGATGACGTCGTCAAGCTGGCCCAGAGCTTTGTGGAGGCGAGCGAGGACATTTTTGACGCAGTGCGTTGCGCCGTGTTGCTCGAGCAAGGGGACTGTGTGCGCGTGGTGGCGAGTCAAGGGATTTCTCCGGCCATTACAGAACCGCTGCGGCTCAGTTACGCCAGTGGGCTGATGCGCTGGTTCGACGAATTTGCCTGTCTTATTGACCGCGCCACTGTCCAGCGGGCGCCCGATGCCGTGAAGGAACTGCAACTGCTTAACGCACGTCTGGCCGCACCGCTCCTGCGCGGGGGCAGAGTATTCGGCGCGATTGTCCTGGGGGACAAGGCCTCCGGCGTGAGTTACAGCGCCGAGGAACGCGAGTTGCTCACCCTGATGGCGCGGTGTACGGCCATTGCCTTCGAGCGGGCAAGGTCTTTGCAGGAAACGGCGCGCCAGCAGGACCGCCTCGACCTCGTGTTTGAGCGCACCCCCGTGGGTATTGCGACCATTGGGCCCGACAAGACGGTCCTGATGATCAATCCGGAGGCGGAATCGCTTCTCCATGTGCGCGGCGTGGACGTCAGCGGGAGGAGCATTCAGAAGTTGGGATCCGCATTCGCCGATATCGTCCTCCGGAGCTTGCAGTCCGGCCAGGCGCTACTGGGCGAGAAGATTTTTGACCCGGCAACGGGCCAGCGCTTGAATCTATCTGTTTCCCCTGCGGGTGGCCGTGGCGCCGTGGTGGCCTTCAGCCGCGTGGTCGAGGAACAAACGCCGACAGAGGACATTGCGTATAGCCCGTTCTGGGAGTACCTGTCGGCGCGCGTGGCCCAGGAAATAAAGAACCCGATGGTGGCCATCAATACGTTTGCACAACTGCTGCCGCGCAAGCACGACTCCGAGGATTTCCGGGACGCTTTCAGCCGGGTCGTTTTGAAAGAGGTCAGCCGGATCAACGGGGTGGTCGAGACGTTGTTCGAATTTGCCCGCAATCCGAAACTGACCTTGCAGCGGAGCAACTTGCACGAGACGTTGCAGAATGCGCTGCAAACGTTTGAAGCGGAACTGGCCGCGCATGCCATCGAGTTGCAGACGGACTGGGATCCTCAAGCCGATGAGGCCGAACTTGATCCCATATTCTTCACACAGGCGGTGCACAACGTCGTGCAGAACTCGATTGACGCCATGCCCACCGGCGGTGTGCTTCAAGTGCGTACGCAGCGACAGGAAAGTGAAACCGAAATCAGTATTTCCGACACGGGGCCGGGCATCCCGTCGGAAGAAACCGGACATATCTTCCTGCCGTTTTACAGCACCCGCGAAAAGGGTATGGGGCTGGGGCTGCCGATTGCCAGCCGAATCATGCGCCAGCACCACGGTGACCTGCAGGTGAAGCAACCGACGCCCCGCGGCGCCTGCTTTATTTTACGTTTGCCAAGGCCGCCCAAACTGGAGATGGCACGGCGGCGGCAGGAGGAATATCCCCAGATGGAAACGTCGGACATCAACGCGTAGGAAGCACAGGCATGCAGACCATACTGGCGGTAGATGATGAGCTCAGCGTCCGCGAGTCCTATCGAATGATACTGGGCGGTCGCTACCGCATGGTCCTGGCCGAAAGCGCGGGCGCTGCCGCGAAAATCTTGCAGGAGCGGCATGTTGACTTGGTTCTCCTTGACCTGATGATGCCGGGGATGTCCGGCATAGAGTTCCTGGCCTGCCTGGAAAAACAAGGCGTGGCGATCCCTGTGGTTGTCGTCACGGCCCTGGGGACCGTGGAATCCGCCGTCCGAGTGATGAAGCATGGCGCGCGCGACTATGTGATGAAACCCTTCGATGTCGACCAGTTGACGTTGCTGGTGGATCGGATCCTGCGCGAACAGCAAGAGAAGCAGGAATTGGCCACCTTCCGGGAGATGGACCGAACGGGTCTGGAAAGCATTATCGGTGGGGCGCCCGCGCTTCTCGATGCGCTGGCCAAGGCGCGCCAGGCCATGCAGGTCGATTCGACCGTATTAATCCTGGGAGAGACCGGAACAGGGAAGGATGTGCTGGCGCGCGCCATCCACTATGGCGGCAGACGCAAGGAAAAACCGTTCGTTCCCGTGTCGTGCTGCGCCATTCCGACCACCCTGGTGGAGAGTGAACTCTTCGGTCATGTACGCGGCGCGTTTACGGGCGCCACGGATTCGCGGGTGGGCAAAATGCAGGTGGCCGACGGCGGCTCTCTTTTTCTCGACGAAATCGGTGAGATGCCACTGGACGCTCAGGCGAAACTCTTGCGGGTGCTACAGGACGGTTGCTTTTATCCGGTCGGAGGCACCAAGCAGATTGAAGTGGATGTGCGCTTCATCTGCGCCAGCAACCGCGATTTCACAAAGGCGATCCAACACGGCGCTTTTCGAGAGGACCTCTTCTACCGCATCAATGTGTTGCCGATCACCATGCCGGCCTTGCGTAACCGTCGCGAAGACATCCCCCGGCTGACGGCGCACTTTGTGGCCAAGCATGGTCAGCGCGTCAATTCCGAAGTGAGGGAATTCTCTCAGCGGGCGATGGTGCGTCTCCTGGCTTACCACTGGCCGGGGAATGTTCGCGAGTTGGAGAATACCGTGGAGCGCATCCTCGTGTGCCACAATCAGGAACGCACCATTCAGCCGGAGCACCTGGACAGCATCATTGGTCCCGCGAAGGTGCAGCCGCTCGAGGTCTGGGGCGACCTGGAAGGGTTGCCGCTCGAAGAGGCCACGAATCGGATCGAGGCCCACCTCATCCGCAAGGCGCTCGAGCGCAGCAACAACGTGCAATCCCAGGCCGCCGAAATGCTGGGAACCACGCGGCGCATTCTCAAATACAAGATGGATCAATTGGGAATCACGCCGCCGGGGGAGCCTGAAACGCTCGCGAGTTAGTTCCCGTGAGGTCAACGACGAGCGCGGGAGGGCGAGCGTACCCGCGAGCTGGTTGTGAGTGACGCAGTTCAGACGCCAACCCCTGGCCCACCATGGAGCACCCACAATGACTTTCCGATATTATGTTCTCCTGGTCTTCATGCCCCTTCCCGGCCTTCAACCGATCGCCGGAGGGGACCTGCAAATCAACATCGTTGGCGCCGGCAATCATCGGTCCGCAACCGTCGTTGATCAGGGCTCGACCGTGTTCCGTGGCCTCGTCCAAGACACGGATGTATTGCTGACGCGGGCGGCCGAGCACGGACCAGAGGCGACGCCGATCTACTTTGCCACGGAGCAACGCGCAGGGGATCGGGTGGACTTGCTCGGCGGAGAAGCCGGCGACCTGTCCATTGACGAGTCCTTTCGCGCGTTATCGCTGGATCTCATCGAACGCGTGGTGTCTGTGCGCGCGCACTCGGACGCCCGGTACATCCTGGACTTTGGCTGGAAGGTTGAGGTGTCCGGCGATTTCTATTCGTTCACAGGGAAGGAGGAGAAGTCCGCGAAATACAGTCCAGGTTGCTCGGGTCCGGAGTTCGGCGGCGGTTCGCTCCAGACATTTCCGTTTCTGGGATGCCTCGCGGGGGAGCGCCTGTACGGCCTTGTGGGCGATACGCCGGGACACTGGGAAAACCGTTCTTTCATGGCCTTCGACCTGGAGACGCGGACGTTTTCATTGAGCAATGGGGACGGGTCGGCGCGCCGCGTCATCTCCATTCCGCACGAGGTGGACGCGACCACGGTCTACCGCGCGGCGCTGGATGGCTGGCAACACATTGAAGCGGGGGAGACGCAGGAGTGGACGACGTGGCTCTTCGCTTCGCCCGCCAAAAACGTTTATGACGTTCAATTGGGCGCGCACTTGGCACTCGCCAATGCCAAGGGCTTTAATCAAAACGGGCTGGAAGCGATCCTGCGCAATACTTCGTACCTATTGTTGCGGCGGAACCTGCTGCGCCCGGAGAGTGATTACATCTTCATTTCCGGCGTCGGCTATGGGTGGAAGCAGTGGGTGACGGACGGGTTCTACATGAGCCGGGGACTGGACGATCCGGCCTACGACGCCGCGGCGCACGCCGCCATCTTCTATGATCGCATCAGTTACGAAGACAATGCCCAGTACTACCTGGTTTGGTCGGCCCTGGTGAAACGGGCCGGTGGCGAGTTGGACATGCGGACCGTGGATCGCGCCTACCGCTTCATGCGGGAACACGAAGTGGGGGGGCTGTACGTCCCGCCGCGGCTCAAGCCAGACGTGGCGTACATGAAGACCTACCACGATCAGTTGCCTTACGACGACGATGACGCGCCGTCGTCCAATCAAGGGTTTCACTGTGGCGCGCTGTTCGCCGCGCGCGAACTGGGCTACGCCGTCAGCGACGAGGAAATAGAGCGCGCAAAGGCTGGCTACCGCCGCATGTTCAATGAGGCAGGCGGCTACATGGCGACCAGCCTGAAGCAGCAGGAGCACGTCGGCCAGGATGCCCTCTATGGCGAGGTGCTCACGTTCGCCGTCTTCGGGGAGCGGCTGTTGACGGACGAAATCGTGCGGCGGCACATCGACACCACCATGAAGATTCAGACCCCGTACGGCATGCGCGTTATCTCCAAGGCCAATGGGGACCTGCTCGATGGCCACAGCGGCGTTTACGTCTTCGGTGGGTCCTGGTTCCTCAACGACGCCTGTGTCTATCTCGACGGGCTCATTCACGGGATGGATTCGGCCTGGATTGACGAGAAGTTGCTCTGGCGCCTCGAAAAGGAACTGGCAGTCATGCCCGCTTTCCATGAGAGCATCAGTACCGTGGACGGCCACCCGCACGGCCACCACCTATACTCTTGGAACTCCGGCTTCTGGTGGCTGCGCCGCGAAGTCCGCCAGCG
>JACPGD010000533.1 GCA_016182645.1 Candidatus Hydrogenedentota bacterium
CCAGACGCAGGCACCGGGCAAGCAGGAAGCGTGCGGCATGATCGGCGATGAGAACTTGGCCTTCGCCAGGGAATTGGCGGAACGCGGCATGATTTGCCTCGCGCCCGACGCCATTGGTTTTGGCGAGCGGATTCGGCCCGGCGGTCAGCCTTACGACAACGCCCTGGATCTCTATCGCAAGCACCCGCAGTGGTCGTATTTCGGCAAGATGAACTGGGACGTGGCCCGCATCGTGGACTACCTGGAGACGCTGGGCTACATCGACCCGAAGCGCATTGGCGTCATCGGGCACTCACATGGCGCTTACGGCTCGATCATGGCCGCCGTGGCGGAGCCGCGCATCGCCCTCGTAGTCGCCAGTTGCGGGTACACTACCCTACGCACCGATCCGAGTCCCAACCGCTGGAGCCATCTCACCGCTTTGCTGCCACGGCTGGGTTTCTACGTTGACGATGTGTCGCAGGCGCCGTTTGACTGGCATGAGATCGTCGCTTGCCTCGCGCCCCGTCCTTACTTCAACTGGGCGACCCTTAACGACGATATCTTCCCCGGCACCGACAATCTGAAGGACGTGTACGAGCAGCTTCACAGTGTTTACGCGCTGCACGGCGCGGGCGATGCATTCACCGGGCGCCTCGTGCCGGGGAAACACCGCTTTCCTCCCGAGGGACGCCAGGAAGCCTATTCTTGGATCGAACACCAGTTTGGCGTGGGGGAGGGCCGGTGAGGAGCAGCCGCGCGAGGGAGGTTGATCCCGTTCGCGGGTACGTGCGCCCGCCCGGAAGGCATTTCGGGAGCTGGGGGGCGGCACTGTTTGCGGCGGCGGCTTGCCTGACCTCGTGTGAGATTCAAACCACCACCTCCCTGCCCGTTGCGGATCCTGCCGCGACGCCGCCGGTTGGACCGGTGCGCATGCCCGCGGAGTGGGAGCCAGTGACGGGCGTCATCCAGCGCTGGAAATGGCTCGAATGCGATGATCTGCACCGCTGGATCACCGAGCAGACACTCGCGGCGGGGGCGACTCCCTATCTCTTTGTCCCGGATCAAGTGCACCAGAAGAGCATTTCGGCTTATCTGGTCTCCGCGGGCATCGAGGCGAACAAGGTGCGCTTCATTATCGGTCCATCCGATTCGATCTGGGCGCGCGACTTCGCACCGGCCAGCATCTATTTTGAAAACGCCGCTCAGTTGGGCCTGGTGGACACGAAATACAGTTACCCGAACCAGCCATTGGACGATCAGGCCCCCGTACCGATTGCCGCGGCGTTGGGCTTGCCTCTCTTTCGCGCGGATCGCGAGTCGAACCTGTTCACGCTCGATTGGGGCGACTTCATGACGGATGGCTTCGGGAATGCGTTTTCCTCTTTTCGCGTCATGAATGAGAATGATGAGCGCGCGCAGGATGTCATCCGCATTGTCAACCAGTACCTTGGCATCGAGGACTACTTGTTGATGGAGAAACTGATGACGTTTCTCGACAAGCATATCGACATGTACATGAAGTTACTGGATGAGGAAACGGTCCTGGTGGGGGAATACCGCGAAGGTGTGCCCAACCGGGAGGGGGTTGAGCGCAATGTGCAACGGTGGCGCGGCCTGAAGACGAAATATGGGACGCCGTATCGTATTTTTCGCGTGCCCATGCCCGGCGACACGATGGAGCGCGATTTCCGTACTTACACCAACGCACTCATTGTCAATGATCGCGTGTTGGTGCCCGTCTACAACATCGCCGAGGACGAAACCGCCCTGGCGGTGTTTCGGGAAGCGATGCCGGGATATACGATTGTCAGCTATGATTGTTCGCAGGTCGTCACGCAGAACGGCGCCATTCACTGCATGACCCGTGAAATCGCGCGGCCACAGATGGTCCTCGTCGGTCACGCGCGCTATCAGGCCCCCGTCCACGTGGGCGAGGACATCACCTTTCGTGTCCAGATTTGGTCCCCCGCGCCCGTGGACACGGCAAGCGTCATGGTGCAGTTACCGGGGGCAACGGCCTACGAGGAGATTCCACTGAAAGAACGGTATGGCCTCTACCTGGCGCGGGTCACGGCCATGGAGGAAGGCGAAATGCGCTATTTTATCAAAGCCGAGGCGGGCGGGATTACCGGATACAAACCGCAGAACGCTTACTCAGGCGGCTACCTGCCGGCGCTGATCATCGATCCGAAAAAGGCCGCGCAGCACTAAGCCCGTGAAAGCGAGAAGACGCAACTGGCCCAAGAGTCCCGTGACTGCGGTCCACTTGGTCCATCCGGTGCCTTATCAAGATGCACTGCACGCGCCGAAGCAGCTACACTGTCAGGGGGAAGAGGATCGATGGAAATCCGCGAGCAAAATATCAATGATGCCTTCGTGCTGCGGTTATCGGGACGCCTGGACGAGTTGGCGACGGCAGAAGTGGAACTGGCCTTCTCCGCGCTCGTCCAGAAAGACGCGCGTAAGGTCGTGGTGGATCTGGCCGGTGTGGACTACATCAGCAGCAGCGGGCTGCGTGTCCTGCTGATGCTCTGGAAGGCGCTGGAGAAGACACACGGGCAACTGCGGCTTTGCGGGCTTGTGCCATTCGTGGTCGAGGTCTTCGGCATCAGTAATTTCGACAAGATTTTTTCCATTCATGGCGGCGTGGAAGACGCCCTGGCGGCGCTGTAGCCGGGCTGCGGGCGGCACGGTGAACAGGGTGGGACGGGAAAGGGACGGAGCGTTCCATGGCCGATGAACTGTTGCGCGCGACGCAAATGCACCTGATGAGCGCGTGGAACATTGCACCTCCGACGACCCAGGCGGACGCGCTGACCTGGGAGTTGTTGCTAGAAGAACTACAAGCGCGCGTGCTCCACCTGCTGCGCTATAATCCGCGCAAGCTGCTCAATGCGCTCTACATTCTCGACATTTCGGAACGGCGCTATCTCGAGTGTATGGATCAGCCCACGATAGAAGACCGCGCACTCGAACTGGCACGCGCCATCCTCGAACGGGAATCGGAAAAGATCGAAACACGCCGGCGCTACGCGGCGCAACGGGAGGGCGGACCGCCGTGCCCGCCCCGGCCTCAGCTAGAAGAGGAAGCATGACCCCACATACAGGTTGAAGGATCGACGCGGAGAAAGCTAGTCTATTCACCTTCCTTCGGGCACGTTTGACCGTCCACGTTGCTGCTGCAAATCTCCTACAAATGAATTAGTATCGCCGTTGCATGAAGACCTTCGACCGCGACATCGTTTCTGGCAGCGTGTATCGCTCTGTCTGGAAACTCACCTGGCCCGTCACCCTCCTGAACCTGATCAACGGCGCCCATGGGTTTGTGCACCAGATTCTCATCGGGCATTTCGTCGTTGCGGAGCATAATGCCGCCAACGCGGCCGTCGGCATGGCCTGGCAGGTGTTCCTGGTGGTTGTAGTCTTCATTGCGTCGCTGTTTCATGGCATGAATGTGCTTATCGCGCGCTACGCCGGCCGGCAGGACCGCGAGAACTTGAGCCGCGTCGCTTTCCACGCTTTCCTGGCGTCGGTCTACATCCTCGTCTTCATCATGGCGCCGTTGGGCTACCTCCTGGCGCCGCACCTGCTCCGTTTTGTCGAGACACCGCCCGACGTTTACCCGCATGCCCTGCCCTACCTGCGCATTATGTTCACCTGCGGTGCTCCGCTCTTCCTGATGTTCATGTTCACCGGCGCCTTTCAGGCCTCTGGGGAACCCAAGACCCCTTTGAAGCTGGGCATTCTCAGCACGATTCTCAATATCATTATCAGTTCCGTACTGATCACGGGTGCAGGCCCATTCCCGCATCTGGGAACGGTCGGCGCCGCCCTGGGCACGGTACTCGCCGCCACGGTCAGTGTATCCATTGCCATTGGGCTTATATTGCGCCGCCGCATGATCATTCTCCCCCCATCCCAGTTCACGCTCATTCCCGACCTGAGCATTCTTAAGGTCATCACGCGCATTGGCGTGCCCACCGGTATTCAGGGCGTGCTGCTGAATGTTGGGGGTGTTTTTCTCCTGCGTTTCATCGGCACGTTGGAGAACGCGGCCGCTGCCCTGGCGGCCTACACCATCTGCTACTCGCAGTTGTTCAACCTGGTGTCCTGGGTGTCCTTCGGCCTGCGCTCCGCCGCCGGCACGGTCATGGGCCAGAACATCGGCGCGGGCGATCCCAGACGCGGAAAACACGGCGTGGCCATTGCCGCCCTGCTCGGCGGAGTGTGGGCCGCGTTTATTGGCCTCTTTTTCTGGGCGGTCCCGATCGAATTGCTGGGTCTGTTTGGCGCCGTCGAAGGGCCGGTGCGGGCGTACGGGACCTCGCTGCTCCATTACCTGAGCCTTTCGGGAATTTTTCTGGCCACGGCGCTCGCGCTGACCGGCGGCCTTCAGGGCGCGGGCGAAACGAAACTCCCCATGTACATCGCGTTTCTGACGCAGATTGTGATCCTCCTGGGCATTTGCAGCTACTATCAGGGCATGGGCGCACTCACCACGGAGCGCGTCTGGATGGCCATTCTGATCAGCCATGGCTCCCGCTTATTGCTCACCTGGCTCGTCTTTCGCACGGAAAAATGGGCGCACACCGTGGTGGAGATAGATTAAAGGCATTGTCCAGACGACACCCTCTGTAGCGTCCGGCCTCTGTGCCGGACGCAACCACGCAGGACCGTCTCGACAGTGCGTAAAGCCGGGGTTGGCGAGGTTCTCGGGCATGCACTGCGGCATCGCGTCCGGCACAATGTAGGCTACGAGAGCGCAAGACAAACGAGAAAGCGGGTGACACCCCCAAGCGACTGAGCTTGAGGGTGGCGAGGCTTGTACAGTCGTCCCGTGCTCGGCGAGCGCGCGACCATGGAGAAATGTTACATGCGTCTGGCAATCATGGGTACCGGCTATGTCGGGTTGGTGAGTGGCGCGTGTTTCAGCGACCTCGGACACGATGTCATTTGCGCCGACATCAACGAGCAGAAGATCCTGGCCTTGCAGCAAGGCAAGATCCCCATCTACGAGCCGGGCCTCGATGAGATGGTCCGGCGCAACGTCGAGCAAGGGCGGCTCAGTTTTACAACGAACATCAAGAAAGCGATTCAAGACTCGCTCATGATCTTCGTCGCCGTGGGCACTCCGCCGCGCGAAGACGGCACCGCTGATCTCCAGTACGTCTTCAGCGTCGCGGAGAACGTGGGGAAGCACATCAACGGCTACAAAGTCATCATCGACAAATCCACCGTACCCGTCGGCACGGCCGCGCGCGTCCGAGAGACTGTCCAAGCAGCCATGACCGCGCGCGGCGCACACCATGAATTTGACGTCGTCTCGAACCCGGAATTTCTGAAGGAAGGCGCGGCCCTTGAAGACTTCATGAAGCCGGATCGCGTGGTCATTGGCTGCGATAACGTGCGCGTGCGCATTCTGATGGAAGAACTCTATTCTTTCTTCGCGCGCAATGGCCGGCCGATCATTGTCATGTCCACGGAGTCCGCGGAGATGACGAAATATGCCGCCAACGCGATGCTGGCCACGAAGATTTCGTTCATCAACGAGATTGCAGCCATTTGCGAACGGGTCGGCGCGAACATCGACGACGTCCGCCAGGGCATTGGCTCGGATCGGCGCATCGGCTACGAATTCATATCGCCCGGCATCGGCTACGGCGGCTCGTGTTTCCCCAAGGACGTAAAAGCCCTGATCCAGACGGCGCAGGAAGCGGGGGTGCAACCGCGCGTGTTGCCCGCCGTCGATGCGCTCAACGAACAGCAGAAAAGTGCGCTGATCGAAAAGATGCGCACCTACTACCACGACGATTTCGCCGGCCGCACCTTCGCGCTCTGGGGACTGGCCTTCAAACCCGAGACCGACGACGTCCGCGAAGCGCCCGCACTCGCCATGGCGGCCTACTTGTTGAAAGCAGGCGCGAGACTCCGCGCCTATGACCCCAAAGCCGCGGAACCCGCCGCCATCTTGCTGGGACACGACGCGCACATCGAGTATGTCGATCATTACTACGACGCCGCCAAAGGTTGCGACGCCCTTGTCCTCGCCACAGAGTGGTCCTTCTTCCGCAACACCGACCTCGCCCGGCTCAAGCAAGAGATGAAAACCCCCGTGGTCTTCGATGGACGCAACGTCTACGCTCCGGCGCTCATGAGCACCTTCGGCTTCGACTACTTCTCCATCGGCCGCGCGCCCGTGCTTGCCTTTTCCCAAGCCAGCGGTGCAGCTACCAGCCCGGGATGATGACCGCGCCAGAAAGTGATGTCCCTTGGTCCATTTGGTCCATGTGGTCCATTCAGTCTATTCTGGCCGCGCTCAAATTGGCCCCAACAATCACCCCCTCCCAGACCGCAAAGTGAGGTATACTTGAGGTGGCCTACGTTGCGGCGATGCCGCCGAGGAGGACGCATCATGGGACTACTGAAGAACCTGTGGACGCGGATTGAAAGTGCCTACAGTACGGCGGAGTCCAGTCCGAAACAACCGGGTACCGAGACGCCGCCCGAACCGCGGGAGAAGGAGTCCGCGATGAAGCGGGAAGGGGTGCAGAAGGAGATGCGCCAGGCGCATCGTTCCCATAACCCATAGGGGAAGGTGAAGGTGAAGGGGAGAGGTTCAAGAGGCGGCAGCCTGCGCACTGTCTGGAAGTGCGAGTAGGCGCCGGATGTGGGTGATCATTTCTGCGCGAGGAATGGTGACTTGCCCCGTCTTTCCCGCTTCGCGGTAGGCCTCCCGGTCACTAATGTCTTCGCGGCCGGCCTTCCCTTCGAGCAGGTCTTTCACCGATACGACACCCTGCGCGAGTTCGTCTTCACCGATGATGACGGCGACGGGAATGCCGTAGTGGTCGGCGTGCGAAAGCTGGTTGCCCATTTGCATTTTCTTGCGACTGGCGAAAAAGGTCTCGGTGCGGAAGCCGGCGGCACGCAGTTCGGCGGCGAGTCTCAATGACTCAGCCTTGGGCACGTTGCCAATGGAGACGACGAGGACCTGTGTGACGGTGGCCGGCGTGTCGGCCAAGCCCAGTTTTTTGAGCGCGGAGAGCAGCCGATCCAGGCCCACGCTCATGCCCGTGCAGGGGATGGGCCGGTCCAGGAAACGCTCGACCAACTGGTTGTAGCGTCCGCCGCCCATGACGGAGCCGAATTCCGGGGCGGTGGGCAAGACCATCTCGAACACAGGGCCGGTGTAGTAGTCGAGGCCGCGCGCAAGACTCGGGTCGAAGCGCGCATGCTCGTCGGGCACGCCGAGCGCCTCGAGTGCCTCCGCTAGTTCGCGCATCTCTTCGACCACGGCCGCCGCCGCGCTTGTCCGCGGCAAGGCCTCGCTCATGCGCTGTACCATCTCGCGGCGGGTCGCAGCCTTTAGCGCAATGAAGTTCAAGAGCTGCTCGATCACGTTCAGGTTGAGTCCCACGCCCGAAATTGGATCGCCCGACTCATCTACGCGGCCGGGACCCAGTTCAAGCTGGATATTATCGAGTCCCACCTTGGCCAGTTTGTCGATGACGCGCAGCACGTGCTTTTGCCGCACTTCCTCGGTGATGCCGCAGCCTTCCAACAGGACATCGAACAGCTTGCGGTGGTTGATCACGGCGCAGTAGGAGGGCAGCTTTAGCGCCTGCATTACGGCACACATGACGCTGACCATCTCGGCATCCACCGCCACCGTTTCCGCGCCCGCGCAATCGATGTCGAACTGCGTGAACTCACGAAAGCGGCCCGGTCCTGGCTTGTCCCCGCGCCAAACTGGCCCCAGCGCATAACGGCGAAAGGGCGGCTTCAGTTTGTCCGGATACTGCGCCAGCAGGCGCGCGAAAGGGACGGTCAAATCAAAGCGCAATGCAATAGCTTCGCCTTCGGGGCTCTCGAGACGGAACAGTTCCTTGTTGACGCCTTCGCCGCCCGCGCCCAACAGCGTATCCAGATATTCCAGCGCCGGCGTTTCCAGGGGTGTATACCCGTAACGCTCAAAGATCTCCGCAATAACGGCGACCACGCGCTTGCGCGGCAGCACGTCTTCGGGCAGCAGATCCTGCATTCCTTTGAGCGTGCGCGGTTCGACACGCTGCTTTTTTGGCGCCATGCTCCGGTCCCCTCGGTTGGTGTGGGATGGGTGGAAGTCTAGCAAACCGGTTGCCGGGGCTTCCAGCCCCGTTCCGGACAATGCAGACTGACCCCACATTGCGGAGCGGGGCTGGAAGCCCCGGCTACAGGTTGCGCGGTACCCGCCAAAAGTTCTACAACAACGCTCCCCATGAAGCGTGGTAAGAAATGGAGGCGCCATGTTCCGCAAGATCTTTGTCCTTTCCCTCGTAACTGGCGGCCTGTTTGCCGCGGCGGAAGAGCCTGTCCCCGCATCGCCGGAGCCACCGCGTGGCTTGGCCGCGCTGTCCGTTCCGACCGGCTTCACGGTCGAACTGGCCGCGGGACCGGAACTCTCTTCTTATCCCATGTTCATGACCTTCGATTCCCAGGACCGCCTGTTCATCGCGGAATCGTCCGGTGTCGACCGCAAGAGCAAACTCCAGGTGGCGGACCCGGACTTCATGCTCCTGATGCTGGAAGACCTCAACGACGACGGACAATTCGACACGCGCACGGTCTACGCGGACAAGTTGGCGTTGCCCATGGGTGTCCTTTGCTATCGCGGCAGCGTCTACGCGGCCTGCCCGCCCGACTTTGTCCGCTTTGAGGACACCGATGGCGATGGCGTGGCGGACGTGCGGGAGGTACTGCTCTCCGGGTGGAACGTGTTGAACACGGCCAGTCTTCACGGTCCTTTTCTTGGCCCGGACGGCTGGCTCTATCTGACGCACGGACGGCATGGCTATAAGATTCAGACCAAGGAAGGCGAAACCCTTGAGGGTATGGCCTCACGCATCTGGCGCTGCCTGCCCAATGGCACGCGTCTCGATCGCATGGCGGGCGGCGGCTTCGACAATCCGGTGGAACTCATCTTCACCGACGCGGGTGAAACGATCGGCACCATGACTTATTTTGTCGATCCGAAGAATGGCCAGCGCGACGCGCTGATGCATTGGGTGGAGGGTGGCGTCTATCCGAAACCCGAGGCCGTCACGGCGGAATTCACGCGCACGGGTGAACTGATGCCGACCATGACCAAATTCGCGCGCATCGCGCCCGCGGGACTTGAACGCTATCGCGGCGATGCTTTCGGTCCGGCCCACAAGGACAATCTGTTCAGCGCGCAATTCAATCCGCACCGCGTCCAACGCCATGTTCTCACGCGGACCGGTGCGACTTTTCAGACCGCGGATTCGGACTTCCTTACGTCTTCCGATCCGGATTTTCATCCTACGGACGTACTTGAAGACGCCGACGGCAGCCTCCTGGTTACCGACACGGGGGCATGGTATGTGGATGCCTGTCCCATTTCGCGTGTGGCGAAGCCAGAAATCAAGGGCGGCATCTACCGTATTCGGAAAAATGGCGCGTCCATGGTCGAAGATCCTTGGGGAAAGAAGCTTGAACTCGGGAAGAAACCGCCCAATGAACTGGTAGCGTTTCTGGCCGATCCGCGCCCGCGGGTGCGGGACCATGCGGTGGAGCTATTGGTGGAGCAGGGCGAAAAAGCGGTACCCGCCGTGTCGAAGCTACTCAAAAGCGGCCCGGACGCCGGGCGTAACGCCGCCATCTGGATTTTGGGACGCATCAACACGTCAGTTGCCCGAGATGCCGTCCGCAGTGCCCTGCAGGATGCCGCGCCAGCCGCGCGCATTGCCGCGGCGCGGCTGGCGGGTTTGAACGGCGACCAAGGCGCGGTCCCTGCATTGCGCGAAAACCTCCGGAATGAAGATCCCGCGGTGCGCCGCCAGGCTGCGACGGCCTTGGGCCAACTGAAGGCCGCTGACGCTGTTTCCGATCTGCTGTCCGCTGCCGCCGCGTCGGCCGACCGATTCGAGGAACACGCGATCATTTACGCGTTGATCCAGGTTGGAGAAACGGGTCCGCTGATCGCAGCGCTTGACAGCAGGGACGACAAGGACGCCAAGAGCAACGAGGACAGGCGCAGGGATAAAGCGGAGGGCAATCCGGCGGTGCAAAAGGCTGCGTTGATCGCCCTCGATCAGATGCCGGGCTCACCGCTTACGCGCGAGCAGTTCGCGCCTTTCCTTGCGTCAAACATTGAGGACCTGCGCAAGACGGCCTTGTGGGTGGCGTCGCATCACGCCGACTGGTCAGACGTGGTCCTGGAGTTCCTCCAGGCGCGGCTCAGGACCGAAGACCTTGATGCTTCCGCGCTGGAATCCCTGTGTGAGGCCGTCCTCGCGTTCGCGGCCAATACCGAAATACAGACCATGTTGGCCGCATTGTTGCAGGACTCCGTCTTGAGCGACGAGCGGCGTCTCTTCCTGCTCGACACCATCAACCGTGCCCCGTTGACTCCTTTCCCCGAGTCTTGGGTACAGACTTTGGGCGCCCTGCTGCGTTCCGGTTCAGATCAGATCACGGTGAGGGCCATCGGACTGCTTGCCGCCCGCGCCATTGCCAATTTTGATCAGGATCTTCTTGCACTCGCGGCCGACTCATCCAGCTCGGTGCCGGTGCGAATTGCCGCCATCACGGGCGCCGATGGCCGTGCCGGGAAACTTCCCGCGCCGTTGACGCAATTTCTGTTGGGCGAAGTGCAGCAGCAAGAAGACGCCTCGGTGCGTCTGGCCGCCGCCAAAGCCCTGGCGGTAGCAAAGCTCGATCAAGGGGAACTGCGAACACTCGCAACGGAACTGCTACCCAAGGCCGACGCCATGACCCTGCCCGCGCTCCTGGATCTCTTCCACGAAAACTCCGATGAAACAGTCGGACTTGCCTTGGTGAAAAGCCTGGAAGAATCCGGCATCAAACCCAACCTGATTCCCGGCGGGCTGGACGCGCTCTTAACTGGGTTCCCGGCCCCAGTACAGGAAGCCGCCGCACCGTTGCGCGCCCAGGCAGAAGAAGAATCGAAGGCGCGCATCGAACGGCTTGTTGCGCTGGAACCCTTTCTGGGCACGGGCGACGTGGGCCGCGGACGGCGGATCTTCTTTGAAGACACCGCGAACTGCCATGCCTGCCATGCCGTGGGCAACGAAGGCGGCACGTTTGGGCCGGATCTTACCACCATAGGCACGGTGCGATCGGCGCATGATTTGCTCGAGGCCGTGCTCTTTCCGAGTGCCAGTTTTGTTCCTGACTACGAGCCCTACCGGATCAAGACCCTGGACGACATCCAGGCGGGCGTCATTCTGCGGCAGTCCGCCGACGCAATTACCCTCGCCACAGGCGTCAACGCCGAAACGCGCATCCCCCGCGCGGACATTGTCGAGATGACCCGGCATACCGTCAGCATCATGCCTGAAGGTCTCGACGTCTCCCTCAGCCGCCAGGATCTGATCGACCTTATCACCTTCCTGCAATCCCTCAACCAGGAGCCCTGGCTCCTGCCGAGCGCCGTGAAGCCGCCAAGTAGCCAGGGTTTCTAGCCCCGTTCTCCGGCCCTTTGGTTTCGTCTTTGTTCGTCCGTGCCGAACCGTGGCTGCTATTTCTGGCAATGCATGCAGAAATGCGTGCCGCGGCCCGCGTGCTGGATTTTGGTCAGTGGCTGGCCGCAACGCCGGCACGGCTCTTTGCCGCGTCCATACACATTCAGGAACGCCATGAATCCACCGCGCGTCCCGTCGGAGCGCAGGTAGTTGCGCGCGGAGGTGCCTTTCTTCCGGATGGAAAGCCGCAAAACGGCCACAATTTCGCGGTGAAGCCGCGCCAGCTCCTCGTTCGAGAGTGAAACCACCCGGCGTGTCGGCAATACACCCGCCATGAAACACGCCTCGTCGACGTAAATATTGCCCAGGCCAGCCACCAACTTTTGGTCCAACAACGTCTGCTTAATCGTGCGGTTGGGATAGCGGGCCATCAACTCCTGGAAGACGCCGAGCGTGAATTGTCTTGAGAGCGGCTCGATGCCATGCTGCGCCAGCAGAAATTGTTTGGCTTCCGCCGTCACCAGCCGTAGCCAGCCAAACTTGCGCAAGTCATTGAAGAACAGCGCGGCGCCATCGGTGAAATAGAACTCGGCGCGCGTGTAGTTGTTCGGCAGGTCAACTGCCCCGTGCCGTTGCGGATGCCCGCCGATCACCATCGCGCCTTCGGCGGGCACGAAGAGCAACTGTCCCGTCATCTTGAGGTGCACCAGAAGAAAATGACCGTCGTCCAAGGCGATAATGATGATCTTCGCCCGCCGCGAAACGCCCGTAATGCTCCGCCCCTTGAGCCGCCGCGCAAAACCGGCGGGCGTGGACGGCAGGATGGCCTTGGGCACGTGCGCCTTCACCCGGGTGGTGGTCCTCCCCTTCAGCACACGGTTCAGTTCCCGAACGAGGGTTTCGACTTCTGGTAGTTCTGGCATGATCGAGGGTGATTGTAAGCCACTGGCTATCAGCCTTGCTATCTTCCTCCTCAGCGCATTCGCCGCCGCACGATTCTCGCCGCCAGCCATCCCGCCAGCGCCAGGCAGAACCAGATAGGCGCCCACACGCCGATCCAGATCAGCATGGTCCAAACCACCTGCAAGG
>JACPGD010000534.1 GCA_016182645.1 Candidatus Hydrogenedentota bacterium
ATGGCCACCTGCGTATCGGCGTTCAGCTCCTGGTAGTCCGAAACGTATTCAGCGAGTGTGATCGTGTTCGTTACGGCAGGTTGGTCCAGATCCGTGCCGTCAATCACCGCGACTTGCTCCGTCGTCACGCCATAGTAGTTGTCGTCGCCGCGGAAGGAGCGGAGGATCTGGCCCTGCAAATCGACCGAACCCCGGAGTTGCAGGTCATCAGGCGTGTGAGAGACAAACTGTAACCGCTCAAAGCCACCTTGGGCGGTCCAGCCGCTGAACGGCACGATGAGTACGTCGTCGAGCACCGTGAAGGCCTTAACATCGCTGAAGGCATTCGACCAGCTCCAATCTTCGCCAAAACTCACAACATCAAGCTCTTGAGGAGCGGCAGGATTGCTGACATCGAAGAGGCTCACCTTGACACGTCGCGTGCCCTCGGTGTCATCCACGCCCAAAGCAATCAGGCGGTCGCCACGTGGTTCAATGTGCGTGGACCAGCCGGGCACCTGCAATTCTCCCGCGACCACGGGATGGGCGGGGTCCCGCAAATCCAGGACAAAGAGGGGATCCACCATGAAATAAGTGACCACGTAGGCGCGCGGCCCATCGAAACGCGTGGCGAACAGCGTCTCGCCCGCGGCGCCGGGGATCTGCGTATCGCCCAGAATGGACAGGTTGTCAGGATCAGCCAGATCGACGGTCGTCACGTAGACATTGCGTTCCGGCCAGCCGGTATTGGAGACGACGCGCAACACATTCTCGAATGCGTCCATCTTGAAGCGGTCCGCGATGGCGCCCGGCACTTCCACGTTGCCGCGCACCACAATGGCGCCGGCGGGATCGCTGATATCCACGTACGTGATCGTGCTCTGGTTAGTGTTCCAGTCACTCGCCGCGACGAACAGGGCGAAGTTCGTGGCTTGGATGACGTTGCCGTACCCCCCGAAACTCAGCGTGTCGGCAATCGCAATATTGTTGGGATCGCTGACGAGCACACTGGTCACCCAGGAAGAAGACGTCTGTTTCCGCGCGGGGCGCACCACGCCGGTGCCGTCCTCGACCCCACCGCCGCCGCCATCCCACTGGAATTCCGCGCTTACCGCATACAACACATCACCAACAAGTCGGCTATCAATCAGGTCGCCATCAAGGTCAAAGGAACTTAGCACGGCCGCCTCGGCAGGCGTGCTGATGTCCACCACATAAAGGCGCGTGCCGTAGCCAAAGCCAATGACATCCGCTTCCGCGATGAAATTCGTGGCATAACCGACAATCACATAGGCGCGGTTGCCCACGACATACAGGTCGCGCGGAAACCCAAAGGTCGGCACCTGGGCCACCAGTGTCTCGTCCGCCAGATCCACAATGCTCAGGCCACGGTGCTGGTTTAAGACATAGAGGAGGTCGCCCGCCCGCCGGATAACGTCCGGCTCGACGACTTCGCGCGTCGGCGCATCGGTGGCGGGATCGCCTTCACTTTCGCCTTCGGCCCCATCTTCCAGCCCCCCAGGAGCGCCCAGGCCGCGCCCGGACGTATTCGCACTGGTAAAGTCTTCTCGCGGTTGAAGCCAGGGACAGCCCGAGGCCGTAACGAGGAGGAGCAGCCCCACAAGAAAGAAACAGTGGATGGCACGCATGGCAATACCCTTCGGTAAATCCCCAAAATCAGTAATCGAGCACCTACTAGAGTATACCTCAGAACGCGAGGGAAGTTACGAACTATTTGCACCGGGCGCCCTCGCATTTTTCGCAGTTCGGACAGCCTAAATCTATATTTCGCGGTTACATAATCGCCTCTCCCTGAGGGGAGGACGGCCTTCCCCCGAGTGGCCTTAATCCTTTATGCTAACGGCGGATCGCAACTTAGGGGAGTACTCTGCACATGAAGTTGAAATTTGTCTTCTTGAGCCTTGCCATCATGACCGCGGGGGCGTCCGAGGACGTCACTGTTTATCGCGATACCTATGGCGTTCCTCACGTTTACGCGGCCTCCCCGGCCGGTGGGGCCTATGCGCTAGGGTACGTACAGGCAGAAGACCGGCTGAAGGACCTGTACGACAATATCCGGATCGCGTTGGGCGCCATGGCGGAGGCCTATGGGCCGGAGCACGTGGAGCAGGACTATTTCATGCACGTGATCCAGAATGCGGAGAAGTGTGAACAGTATTGGAAGTCCGCGCCGGAATTGCAGAAGGACCTATGTATTCGTTTCTTGCAAGGTGTGCAGACCTACCTGGCGGAACACCCGGAAGCGAAGCCGGAGACGGCCTTCGAATTGCAGCCCTGGCACCTGATGGCGATTGGGCGCGCCATGATCATGCGCTGGCCCTTGGGGAACATCATGGATGACCTGGGAAACAAGCATAAGAACCCCGGCATCGGCTCGAATGGCTGGGCGGTATCATCGAGCCGGACGGCCGACGGCGGCGCCATCCTGCTGGCCGACCCGCATCTCGAGTGGGAGGGCATGTCCGTGTTTTATCAGGCCACGGTGCACGCGGGCGACATGCACATGGAAGGCTTCTTCCTGGTGGGTTCGCCGCTGGTCGGCATCGGCCATAATGGGAACGTGGCCTGGGCCTGCACGACGGGCGGGCCGGACACCGGCGATGTGTATGCGCTGAAGATCAATCCGAAAAACCCCTTGCAATACGAGGTGGACGGCGCTTGGAAAGACGCCGAACTCAAGATGATCACCATCAACGTGAAGGGCCGGGACCCCGTCACGCGCCCGGCGCTGTTTACCCAATACGGGCCGGCGGTAGAAGAGCCGGACATGGAGAAGGGCATTCTATACGTCGGTTCGACGCCGTATTTTGATGTGCTGGAAACGTTTGAGCAGAGCTACCGCATGGTGATGGCGAAGAACTGCGAAGAATTCTATCACGCCCTGGAAGTCAATGCGTTGATGGACCAGAACATCCCCTTCGCGGACCGCGGCGGCAACATCCAGTATGTGCGCGTAGGACGTACGCCGATCCGGCCCGAAGGCTACGATTGGACCGGCCCGGTCCCTGGTGGGATCGCGGCCTCCCAATACAAAGGCGTCCATCCATTGTCGGCGCATGTTCAAGTCAAGAACCCGCCCCAAGGCTATTTCCAGAATTGCAACATCAGCCCGGAAAACATGATGGTGGGATCGCCGATGACGGCGGACAAGTATCCGAAAGAGCTGTTCAACGTAACCTGGGACACGAGCAACCCGCGCGGACGCCGCATCACGGCGCTCCTGGATGCTGACAGTTCGATCACGCGAGCGGAAGCCATGGCCTATGCGACGGACGTGTATGACCTGCTGGCCATGCCGTGGCAGAAGGCGCTGTGGGATGCCGTATCGACGCATGGAGTGGAACGGATGAAAGACCCCGATTTCGCCGCCGTGGTCGAAGACATCCTCGAATGGCGCGGCGAATTCGTGAAAAGCAGCACGGCCACACCCATCCTGAAACTGTGGCGGCTGAAATGCAAAGACGAAGTCGATTTCAACGCGGTGGCCGCGAAGCAAGACTTGCCGGCGGAGCAACAGCAGAAACTGCTGGACTTGCTTGGCGAGTCTATTCAAGAGATGAAAGCCACCTACGGCATGGTCCAGGTCCCCTGGGGAGATGCCTACGTGATTGGCCGCGGTGATACGTACTATCCATCGGACGGCGCGGACTTTGGCGCCACCGTGGAAGGGCCCAATTTCACGGAAACCCTCTTCGATGTCCGATACAAGGACCTGGAGGGGGCGCCGGGCAAGTATGTGGGGTGCAATGGCACGGGCGCCCTGATACTGACGTTCCTGCGGGAGGACGGTGTCGAGGCCTATACGTGCACGCCGTGGGGTGTGAGCGCAGACCCTGCCTCACCGCATTACATGGACCAAGGCCGGGATTTCTATTCGCCACGCAAACTGAAGCCCACGTGGTTTGACAAGGAAGACTTGATGGCCCACGTGGAATCGGAGAAAACGCTGTTGGTACCGTGAACGCCGAGGCCAATCCGTTTGAGATTATCGCGGATGTCATTCGCGAGCATTACGATCTGGGGGAGGTGTCGCCGCCGCGCCTGCTCGAGATGACGCACCAGCGCCGTCATCGGAAGCTGGTGGTGGACACTTCGGCCGGGCGTTTTCTGGTGAAGACGTACAAGAACGATCCGGTGGTCCTGGACGCGTTGCGTTTCCAACACCGGCTGTCGGAGCATCTCGAAAAAAACGAACTGCCGGTGGCCCGGATTCGAGTGGCCAAGTCGGGCAAGCGCATCGTGGAACTGCCCGCCTGGGCACTCGAACTCCAGGAATTCCTCGAGGGCGAGCAAATGGCGGTCCAGACCGACACCTTGACTATCGCCTCGAAGGTGCTGGGCCGCTTTCACAAGGTCTGCGAAGACGTGCCGGTCCCGCCGCGCGACGCGCGCATGTGGCGCTTCAGCGAGGTCCCGCGCACGAGTTTCCAGCGCTTCTTCGACCGGGCGCGCGAAGAAGGGGGCGAGGACAGGATTACCGGCTACTGCAACGAGATTGCGCTGTTCTTGCGCTCCGCGGCCACGGAACTCGACATCGAACACCGCAAAGAGTTTGAAACGGGCCTGATCCATGGGGACTGGCACGGGGGTAACCTGCTGTTTCAGACCGGGCGGCTCGTGGCCATCCTCGACCTCGAATTCGCAGGGGCCGGTTGCTATCTCGAGGACCTCGCCTATGCCATTTCGAACTTGTGTGTCCGGACCACGCTGAGCGAGGAAAAGCTGGCGTACCGGACCAACCTCGTGCTCGACAACTACCAACTCAGCCGGAGCCTTTCCTATGCGGAGTTGGTCGCGCTGTACTTCGCCGTCGGCGTCAAACATGTGACGACCGTGTCTTATCAGGTGCCGCTGCAAGACGGCGTGGTGGCGGGCTACACGTCGGCCGAATGGATGGAACGCCTGGCCTTCCAATGCCGCTGGCTGAGTGAACGCTCCCGTAAAGCCCGCTGGGGCGAAGCGTAGCGAGGGTCGTGGAGGTGTCCATAGGTTGGTGGCCGGCATGGACAGGGTTGCAGGTCTAATCATACGCCCTTTCCGTGCACCCCATTCTGAATTCCTGATTCTTAGTTCATAATTCCTCCAAACTCCTTGTCCTGCCTAGAGATAGGGGATCGCCCGGGGGGGCGTTGGGGAATACCCTGATTGTTGAAAGACGCTGTCCGAAGTAAGATTCAAACAGGTTCAGCGCGGCACAGAGTTTCCTGAGCTGGCAACAATTGAAGATGAGCCCGGGAGAGGGTTCATGGACTGGCCGACACGGCAGAGTCTCCTCTCCCGCAGTACTCTCTTGCGGAAGAGAGGATCGGCGCTACCGTCCGGCAGTTTTCGGGAGGCAAAGCAGTATGTGGAAATTACGGATGGTGAGCGTACTCGGTGTAGTGCTGAGTGCATTTCTCTTGGCCGGTTGCCCGGGGTTCACGCCCGAAGGGTTCTTGTTCTTCCTGCACAACGACAGTGAGGACACGCCCATTATTTCGGTCGAGTTCCGCGGGCCTGGCGACGATGACTTCGGCGCTAACATGTTGGATGAGGACTTACAGCCGGGAGACGAGATCGACTTCCTGCTGGAAGCACCCTTCCGATTCGAGGACGAACAAGGTGTTACGTACCGGGTCCGGGTCACGTATGAGGGTCTGCTTGGCTTAGAGGTCCAGAACGTCGGTGTGTTCAGTTGCCTGCATGCAGGTGAGCGGACCGACTGGAACTGGACGCCAGGCGACGAACCGGACCGCTGTGTGGACTAAGGATCTTGCCCAGACACCCCCAAGCCCAGCGGGCCTTCGTGATTCCCCGTTGCGAAGGCCCGCTACTCAAGAAATTTGAACTGGTTCGCCAGAGCGAATAGAGGTCTTGCCCAGACACCCCCAAGCCCAGCGGGCCTTCGTGATTCCCCGTCACGAAGGCCCGCCCTAAGAACTCCCCTCTGGCTGGCCGCAGAAACCATAAGATCTTGCCCAGACACCCCCAAGCCCAGGCGGGCCTTCGCGATTCCCCATCGCGAAGGCCCGCCTAATTTTGTATCAGTTATTGCGCGCCGGCGAACGTGCCACTACTACTGGATCGGCAATGGCTCGAGTGCAAGGTAGTCGCGCGCTCGCCGAACGTGCCACTACTACTGGATCGGCAATGGCTCGAGTGCAAAGTAGTCGCGCGCTCGCCGAACGCGCGACTTGTCTGTGCGCAATCCAGGAGATGCAGTGCATGCGTAGCCAGCGCTCCGGCGCGTAGCGCGCTCGGCAAGCGCGCTACTACTGATCGAGTGGCTCGAGGGGTACCGGGATGTTGGTACGGCGCAGGGGGCCTGTTGCGGGGGTCGGTGCGGTCCAGCGAATACCGTTGTAAATCACCTTCAGCGCCAGGTCATTGTGGTAAATCGGAAACGTTTCGTGGCCGGGGCGAAAATAGAAAATCTTGCCCTTGCCGCGGTGCCAACAGCAGCCGCTGCGGAAAACCTCGCCGCCCTGGAACCAACTGATCAGCACGAGTTGCTCCGGTGCTGGGATGTCGAAATGCTCGCCATACATTTCCGTATTGGGCAGCTCGAAATATTCCGGCAAGCCCTCCGCGATCGGATGCGCTGGGTCCACCACCCACAGCCGCTCCTTCTCGCCCACGTCCTGCCATTCCCGCCATTTCAGGCTGCACGTCGTACCCATGAGCCGTTTGAAGATCTTCGAATAGTGACCCGAGTGCAACACGACCAGGCCCATCCCGTCGAGGACGCGCGCGTGGACGCGGTCCACGAACTTGTCCAGGACTTTGTCGTGTGCCTTGTGACCCCACCACGTCATCACGTCGGTTTGTTTCAGGGCCGCTTCGGACAAGCCTTGCTCTGGGTCGGACAACTCGGCCACGCGCACGCGGGCGATGCGAGGTTGCTTCTTGAGATAGTGCGCAATCTGCCAGCCCATGCCTTTGGGGTACACTTGGCGCACGCGCGCGTTCCCCTTCTCATGCACCCCCTCGTTCCACACCGTGACCCGGATTCCCTCTGCCATGAAAACCCCTCCTGAAATCTGTGGACCTCCCGCCTGTAACGGACGCGCCGCTAGCCTGTAATCATTACGTTGGATACTGCCAGAACGTTGGCACCCATCGCCAATCAAATCAATTGCCCCGAATCAGCCGGCCTTCTTTCGGTCTTTTCCGTCTTTTCCTGTCCTTTTTGTCCCAGTTTCCCGAAACCTTTACACTATATTGTTCTTGAAACAGGCTTGGTGATAGTGAAAACAACTGCTGACTATCTCACCGGGGACCGGACCCTTGTGGCGGCCAGAAAGCTGCGCATCATGGCCTTGGCTGCCGCTGCGGTCCTGTTGGTGCTCGCGTGGCGTTTGCTGCCCGTGCAAGCCTGGCTGAACGATGGCTGCGCCTGGCTTCAGGCCCGTGGCACGCTCGGGGCAGCGCTCTTCATCGGTCTCTATGCCGTTTCTTGTCTGGTGCTCTTCCCGGACGTGCTGTTGAACCTGGCCGCCGGCTATGTGTGGGGCGTGCCGCTGGCCACGGCGCTCATCACCGTGGGCCGCGGTATGGGTGCCAGCCTGCTCTTCCTGCTCGTGCGCCGCTTGGCGCAGCGTGGGCGATGGTTTAAGGATGGAAAGAGTGGGCGCTTTGCGGCGGTGGCCGGCGCTATCGAAAAGGAAGGCTTTAAGATTGCCCTCATGCTGCGGCTGAGTCCCGCTTTCCCGATCCCGTGGGTGAACGTGGGTCTTGGTTTCACCCGCATTTCATTTCGGACCTACCTGGCCACCACGCTAGTTGGGTTGCTGCCACGCACCATTGCCACGGCCTATCTCGGCTCGGGCCTCCACTCGCTTTCGGCCATCGCTCCAGGAAGCGCCAGCACGCCCCCCTGGATATTCTGGGGCGGCTTTGCTGTCACCGTCTTCTGCACCCTCTGGCTGACACAAATTGCGCGCCGTGCCCTGCGCGACGCTGCCGCGCCTGTGACCTGAGCAACGGGAGCGCGGACTTTCAAGTCCGCATCAGGTTGGAACGCGGACTTGGAAGTCCGCGCTCCCGTTGCCTATACTCCCTCTGCTTTAACAAGGCTTGGGTGTCTGAAAGGCTGAGTCATGTCCCAACCCTCCTCCGTATCTTCTTCACCTTCCCTGTCTTGGGAGGCGCAACAGTGGCGCATCAAGATCCTGGTGGCCACGTACATCGCCTATGTGGGCTATTACCTGACGCGCAAGACCTTCACCATTGCAAAAACCACCATTGCCAATGAGTTCGGTTGGGGTCTGGACGCGACCGGTCACATCTGGGCCACCTTCCTCTTCGCCTATATGGTAGGTCAATTCCTAAGCAGCTACGTCGGCCGGAGATATGGTCCGCGGGTACTGCTTCTCGGCGGTCTCGGCATTTCCATTATGATTAATGCGGTCTTCGGTTTTATCGGCGCTTTCAACGTATTTCTGCTGTTCATGTTCCTCAACGGGCTTATGCAAGCCACCGGCTGGCCCGGCTGCGTGGGCGGGGTCTCTCGCTGGCTGCGGCCAGCAGAACGCGGGTCGATTATGGGGGTCTGGTCCACGAATTATCTGATTGGCAATATGGTGGTGAAGGGGCTTGGCGGGGTCATCCTGGGGCCGGCGGGTTTATGTTACCTGCTTCCCAGCCTCACCTTTCTGTCGTACATCCAGGGGTGGCGCTGGGCTTTTTGGGCAATGGCTATTCTCAGTATTGCGATCTGGTGCATCGTCTTCTTCTGGCAGCGCGACAAGCCGGAAGATGTCGGGCTGGCCTCGATCGTGGAGGAAAAAACCGCGGAGACAGAAGACCGCCGCACTGTCCGGGCAGCGGAAGCCGAGCACCTTCGATTCCGAGAGTACCTGATGCTCGCGCTCAACCCCGCCATCGTGACCATGGGGATGAGCTATTTTTGCATCAAGTTTTTGCGTTATGCCCTGGACAGTTGGCTGCCCGCGTTCCTCAACATCAAGGGCCTTGACGTCGCGAACGCCTCCTTTTACTCTTCCGTCTTCGATATGGCCGGCCTGGCGGGCGCTATTGTGGCCGGAATTGCCCTGGATCGTGTGTTTAAGGGCAATTGGGCGGCCCTTTGCTTTACACTGGGCCTGATGATGATCGCTTCCTACGGCGCCGTCATTGTGTTCGGCACCACGCCCGGCGCGATAGCCCTGTGCTATGGGCTGGTCGGTTTCTCGCTGTATGGGCCGGATACCATCCTGGCGGGCGCCGCGGCCGTGCAGGTGGCGGGAGAGAAGAACGGCGTCGCGGTGGCGGGGGTGGTCAACGGCATTGCGAGCCTCGGGCCCGTCATTCAAGAGGAAGTCATCGCCTGGTTCGTCAAGGGCGACCCCCTGGCTGGGATGCATAACGCCAACATCATGGCGCTGGCCATGAGCATCACGTTTGCCTGCCTGATGGTGTACATGATGTGGCGCTACCACGTGATCCACAAAGGATTTCGTGACGCGGCTGCCGATCGCTCCACACCCTAGTGCTTTCTCCGCTTCGTCCGTGTTTGTCCGTGTCCGTCTGTGTCCGTCTGTGTCGGGGGAAAGGAATTCATATCATGGCGCCAAGAATTGTCCACGAACTTGAAAGCAAGTTTGGTTCCGAATACGGCCCCGAAGAGGAAGCCGCGGTTTTGCGCGTGCTGCGCGAAAACGCCCCCACGTCGGGCGATGCGTGCATCCAGTTTGAGCAGGATTTCGCCGCGTACACGGGCACGGAATACGCCCGCGCCGTTTCCAATGGCACTGCCGCTCTCTTTCTGGCGTTGCTGGCGCTTGGCGTCAAGAAGGGTGACCGTGTGCTGACGACGCCGCTGACCTGGATCGCCACCGCCGCGGCCGGCGTGACGCTGGGGGCGGAAGTCGATTTCATCGACATTGATCCCAAGACCTACAACCTTGACCCCGCGCAACTGGAGAAAAAACTTACGCCGAAGACGAAGGCGGTGATTCCGGTGCATCTCTACGGCCAGTGCTGCGATATGGATGAGATCCTTGCGCTCTCGCGCCAGCACGGTTTTGCTGTCGTTGAGGACGCCTGCCATGCGTTGGGTGCGGAATACAAGGGGCGCAAGGCAGGGAGCATGGGGGCGCTGGGTTGCTTCAGTTTCCATGAGCAGAAGAACATTTCCACGCTGGGCGAAGGGGGGATAATCACCACCGGCGATGCGGCACTCTTCGAGAAGGTGGCCCTCTACCGTTCGCATTGCACGCGCGTGTATGGCAAGAGCTCCAAATACTGCTCAATCGACGAGACGCAACGGCCCAAGGGCAAGCGCTTCTGGTACCAGGATTTCGACGATTGCGGCTACAACTTCCGCATGACCGACATCCAGGGCGCCGTGGGCAGTGAGCAGTTGAAGAAGCTCGATGATCTGAACGCCAAGCGCATCGCCGCGGCGCGTTACCTGACCCAACACTTACAGGAGGTGCCCGGTCTCACGTTGCCCTGCGAAGCGCCCGAGTGCAAGCATGTTTATCACCTGTACCCGTTGCAAATCGACGCGGTCAAGTTCGGGATGAGCAAGGAAGATTTCGTGTATGCCATGCTGCACGAGCATGGCATCAAGGTCGGTACCCACTATATCCCGCTGCACTACAGCACGGCCTTCCGGACGCGCGGCTTCCACCAGGGCCAGTTTCCCGTCGTCGAGGACATCGCCGAACGCCTCGTCACCTTGCCCATTCACCCGCGTCTGACGCTGGAAGCGTTGGAATACTTGGCCGGCGCCATCAGGAAACTGTCCGGAACGGCTTGACGTCGCGGCGCCAAGGGGCCAAAGAAGGCGCGAAACCCCTTGGGGCGGGGCCTCCCGATTGTGGCCCTCAAGAGGAGAAGAAATTGTGGCGTGAAGCTTCTCCGGGAGAACTGCTTAACCTCCCGGTTCACCCCACGCCACAGCGAAAGAGAGTTTCACAGGCGCAAGTTCCATACCACCATGCCAGCACCTGTAACTCCAGCACCGCCAAGGGCGGCGAATTGGCCGCGCGGGCAAGTGTTCAGAATCTTAAGACGCCTGTTCTCAAATTGGGAATTTGTAACTGCGAAATTCCAGTATAGCGCGATTGTTTCGCGACGCCTGTCACGCCTTCGCGCCCATCAGCAGCTCCCGCGCGCCGACGCGCGTCAGCAGGATGGAAGCACGGGGCCGCTCGCGAAAGCCTCCGCACAGCCGCGCGCACTCGTCGCGTTTCTTCCCGCAGTGTCCCACCACTTTCACTACGTGGCCGTAGGGATGTTCAGGGTTGTAGCTGATCCAGGCACCCGGAAACGTGCCGCAATATTGCGACATGGCAGACAAAATGGCCTTGAGGGGGCCTCGATAGCTATGGGGGGACACATCGCCACAGCGGTCAAAAAAGAACTCCCCTTCCGCTTCCGGAAACCGGAGCAGCATATCCGCCGCGATTTGGCCAAAGACCTCCGTGACATTGGGAAACTCGCCGCAGACCATCTTCCAAACCCCTTACTACTTGGGTCTTCCTGACTGCCGCCGTCCGGAGCGCATTGCGCCAGACGGTCGGCAATAGGGGAGCATGTTCTGTGCCAAGGGATTCTGGAAGACGCAGCAACACCGATGGTTTCTGTGCGGAAACAATCAACGGGAGGCCAAGCGTACCCGCAAGCCGGTTGTCTCAGGGGTGGCGGCGAGCTGCCACCTGCTGCTGAGAAACGGCGCACAGGGATCAGTGCCGCGCCCGGCGGGCGCGGAACTGCCACTTCAGGCGTCGGCCGCGGAGGAGCTCTGCTGCGGGAAGTAGAGGAGATTCTCGCCGTTGCCGAGCGTGGCGCCCGCAGGGAGTCCTTCGCGCGCTTTGTCGATGAGCATGGCCGCGGCCTTTTCCGCCGCGCGCGAGTTCCGGACCTTGTCGCGGTAGCGCAAGACATTCTTGCGGTAGGAGGGGTTCTTCACGATTTCGTCCAGGGCCGCCGCCAGTTCTTCCGCGGTGCACTTGCGGGCACAGCGCTCGAGGCCAAAGCCTTCTTTCCGGATGATGCTGACGCAGACCTGTTGTTCGAGGTGGCTCGGCAGGGCGATCATCGGCACGCCCTCCGACAAGCCTTGATACATCGAGCCGTTGCCGCCGTGGAAGATCATGGCTTCGGCGCGTTGCAGCAGTTTGGAACCGGGGGCGTAGGTGGCGAAACGGAAGTTGGCGGGCGCGATATCCATGGTCTCGTCGTCGACCTGACCACCCGTCGTGACCATAAACCGGTACGGCAGCTTCGAGAACGTGCCGTAGATGCGGCGGAGCAGCGGATCCAGGAGCCCGGTCGAGCCCATGGTGATGTAAATATTCGGCGTACCGTCGCCCAGTTCCTCGTACCAATCGGGCAGCGGCGCGGGGGGCTCGCTCAGGATCGGGCCCACGGCATGCCAGTTCGGGTACTGATTGGCCTGCGGGTCATGGAATTCCGGGAGGTCGGGGGAGAACAGGGTGATGGTCTCGAGCAACTCGATCGGATCAACCTGTCTGACGCCGTGCCGCTTGTACACGCGGCCGCGAATGCGGGAGAGGAAAAGCTTGTCCCAGCCGCGGATCAACCCGCGGTAGAAGCTCCACGGGCGGAAGAAATGCATGTTGTAGGCATTCAGGACGCCGGCCGCGGGGATGCCGAGGATGTGCCCGGCCGTGCTGACGCCGATGCTCGAATCACCGACGATCATGTCGGGCTGCTGTTCACGGCAGACCCGGATGATGTCCTCCAGGATGACGTCCAGGGGCGCCCATTTCTGGCTGGTGAAGAAGTCATACACGCCCACGAGGGCGCCGTGATTGTGGAAGCGGTCCCAGGCCCGGTACCACATGGGTTCTTTGACGTGGACGACCGGAAAGCCCGCCTTCAGAATATGGCTGAGGCGGGAGCGAGGGTGGTCGGGGTCTTCCCCCGCGAAAACCACCTCGTGGCCGTGCGCCCGCAGCACCTTTGCAATCTCGACGGTGCGTCCCACGTGGGCCAGGACGTATCCCAGCGGGAAGAAGAGGAACTTCATCGGCAGCTCCGGTTTCACCCCTGCAAATCGCTGTGGCACTTGTTCCGTCACAACGCTCATGAATGGATTACCCCTCTGCTTGCGCAAACGCCAGTTGGTGGCTCGCTTGCCCAGC
>JACPGD010000535.1 GCA_016182645.1 Candidatus Hydrogenedentota bacterium
CGTAGGTGAAGTAGAACTGGCGCAGTTCTGCTTCAAAATTCTCATAGCCTTTGCCCGGTTGGTCTTTGCGGAACGTGTAGGGGTGGACCAGCAACTTGCGGGCGTGCGCCCATTGGACGAGTTGGGGGTTTTGCTCGATACGTTTTTTGTCCGGTCCGATGCCGTTCGCGTACTGAGCAATGACGTCAAGACCTTCCTGGCTGACCAGTGTGTCCTGCACGTCGTCATCGCCAATAAGCTGGATGAGTGGCAGCACCGTGTGGTGCTCATCGCGCAAACGCTTCAGTGTCTCGGGATCGAAGCACTGGACAAAGCATTTGGCCTCGGGGCCTTTGAAACCGAATTGATCCAAAACGGCAAGGGTCTTTTGCTCCAGGGGCAGATTGTTTTCGCGGTGAAAAGTCGGGTCCTTGATCTCCGGGTAAATGCCCACGTCGCGGCCGGTGGCCGCGTTTAAGCCCTGGACCAGTTCAATGACTTCCTGAAACGTGGGCACCTCAAAATCAGATTTCCCGCTCGGGAAGCGGTCCTTCAGGCGTTCGTGCACGTGCAGCGCCTTGATCTCTGCCAGCGTGAAATCGGCGGCATACCACCGGCCATTTTCCCGCTTGCGGTCCGGGGCTTGTTCCTCGACGTCGGTGGTCGGTTCGAGGTAGAGGTCATGCAGGGCGATGAGTTCGTGGTCCTTGGTCATCACCAGGTCAGGCTCGATGTAATCCGCACCGAGGCCATAGGCCAGCGCATACGCCTCAAGTGTGTGCTCGGGGAGATAGCCACTAGCGCCGCGATGCGCGATGATGATTTTATCTTCGGCCTGAACAGTGCCTGCGACCAATATGAGGAATGTGAGAAACGCTTTCATCGAGTCTTTTGTCCTTATCCCTGTTGTCCCTGCCGTCCCTGCCGTCCCTCTTCGTCAGAACGGAGAGCCCCTGCCTACTTCAAACATGAAAGCATTGCGTCAAAATCGTAGTGGTTGTCTTCGGCGGCGTGCAGGAGTGCCTGGAGGTCGTGGAGGCAGAGGAGGAGTTTTTCACCGGCCAAGGAGTCTTCGTGCAGGAGGTTGGCGGTGAGCGTCAGATAGACATGGTAGAGCATGCGTTCGAGCTGCTCCTTGTTGATCCAGCGGCGGCCGCCGAAATGGTTCAGTTGCAGGTAGCGCTGTACGTCGGCGTCGCCGAAGAGGCCCTCGAGCACGGGGCCCCAGATTTCTTTCTGCAGGGAGAGCAAATGACGGCCATGGGCGACGCAGATGCGGACAAGCCGCGCATCGGCTTCGGCGCGCCAGGGATCGGGATCGAGCGCATCGAAGGCGCGGGCGATTTGTTTGAGCAGGAACCACTCGTGCAGCCAGGCGGCGCTGGTGGCGGTCACGTCGGGCTTGCGGCCATTGTTGGCAAGGTCTTCGGGGGTCAAAGCGACCGCGCCAAGGTGCCGCACAATCGCCCAGACGAGCGCGACGCGCCAGTCCTGGAGCGACTCCGCGTCCTCATGACCCGCGCGCACGAAGTCCAGACTTTCCTTGTATAGGCCGTCGCGGCTGGGCCCGGCCGCTAGTTCGTGCAGACGGCCCAGGTCCGCGTCAACGTGCTCGAGGATGCGTGCGACGTCCGGCTTGTTGCCCAAGCGCTCGCCGAGGGCGTTGAGAAAGTCCTGCATGGCCTTTTGGAAGGCAGCGCGCTGTCCTGGCGTGGGCGCCGGGTCGCACAAGAGTTTCAAGGTGTCCGCGTTGATGACGCCGCGGAAGGGATCGAGGATGGGCGCCAGGTGGAGTTCGACATACGCCTCGTCGATATTGGCGACACCCATGCCCCCGAGGAAGGCGTGGAGGCGGCCCCAGGACTGGTCGTAGTCCAGGACTTCACGCCACTCGATGAAGGCGTGGTACTGGTAGCCGTTCAACTCGACGTACATCCCATCGGAGGTCAGCCGCGGACCGTGGCGCAGATACTCGAGTCCGGTACGGTGGTCTCGGAAGATGTAGTAAGCGTTGTCCCCCGTGTTCAACCCCAACGCCTCGGCAAGCGTCCGCCGCCGCAGCACTTCATTGTCCGCGCTGCCTTCGTTGATCGCGGTCGAGAGTTGAATGACGCCGCGGGTCGAGGTGTACACATTGTTGTAGACAATCAAGGCGCGCTGCTCGCCGAAGCGGTTGCTGAAGGCGAAAACATTCTCATCGACCCACCCGTCGGGAGTGACGAAATCGAACAGGGAGAAATGGCGCGCGCCACTGAACAACTGGCGCCTGCGCATGAGCGGGAAGATCTCGCGTTCGTGGCGCTCGACCAGGCCCCAGTCCGCCTGTTCGTCGCGATAGGCGCGCCGATATTCCATGCCGTATTTCTCGGTGTAGCCCTCGACCTGGCCATGGCCAATCATAGGCAGACCGGGCATGGTGGCGAGCAGCATGGCCACACCAAAGTACTTGTCACCTCTGCCAAACTGCGCTTCGGCTGTATCTTCGTCGGGATTGTTCATGAAATTGACGAAGCGCTGGAGGATTTCCGGGCTGAATTCGAGCACATTCTTGATGGTCTGGCGGTACTTCGCGTTGTCCTCCATCTTGAGCATGTTCATGAAGGCGCTGTTATAGACGCGATGCATGCCAAGGGTGCGGACGAAGTAGCCTTCCATCAGCCAGAAGGCCTCGGCGAGCAGCAGGGTATCGGGCGCTTCCCTGGCCACGCGATCGACGACTTCGCGCCAGAATTCGAGGGGGAAGCAGTGGTCGAACTCAGCCTTGCTCATGCCATGCTCGGCGCGCGAAGGAATGGCCCCGCCGTCGCCCGGCTTGGGGTACCACAGCCGCTGGAAATGCTGCTTGGCCAACGTCATGGCGGCGTCAAAACGGATAATTCGGAATTGGCGGGCCACATGCAGGATGGTTTGGATGACGGCCTCCCGCACTTCGGGCAGCAGGAAATTCAGTTGGGCGGTGTCGTTCCAGGGCATGCTGGTGCCGTCGTTGCCGTGGTAGATGTAGCGGACCTCGCCGGTCCAGGTATCCACCCGCTGAAAGACCACGGCGGCGTCGCGGCGGTCCCAGTAACCGTCTTCAAGGTGCAGTGCGACCCGGGAATCGTGGGAGAGATTAGGGCCCGTGAAGCGGTAGGAGGGAAACGGCGGGTAATTCAGTTGAATGAACCAGCCAGGATGTTCGATCACCCACCGGGAATAAATGCCGACGTGGTTGGGCACCATGTCGCTGGCGAGGCGGATGCCCCGGCGCCAGGCCCGGCCGGCCAGATTGGAATAGGCCTCGTGGCCGCCAAGATCCGCGGCGACTTCATAATCGAAGAGAGAGTAGGCGCTGGCCGCGGCCTCCGGATTGCCCATGCGCTGCTTGATCTCGCGCGAGGCGGGCGAACGCTCCCAGAGGCCGATCAGCCAGAGTCCCGAAATGCCCCAGCGGGCGAGCCGATCCAATTCTTCGTCGGGGATCAGGTCGAGGCGTTGGATCTCGCGCCCGTACTGGCGGCTGAGCTGGTGGAGCCAGACATAGATGGTCTTGGCGAGCAAGACAACATTGGGCATCCAGTCTTTGTCGATGCTGAAGGCCTCCGGCTCTTCGCGTCCGTAGGCTTCGGGCGCGCCGTGCGCTCCACCAGGGCCAAAATGCAGCGCTTCGACCGGCCCCACCCCGAGCCCGCGCATGCGCGTTTCTTCCTGGAGGACGCTGCGCGTCAGTTCGAGCCGTTCGAGCATTTCGACGGGCAGCAGGCCGCGCCAAAAGCTGCGGATGTAGTCGAGTTGCCCCTCGAGCGAGTCCGGGCTGGCATTCAGAGGGGCGCGCAGGACAGCCGGCAGCCGCAGTTCCAACTTTGGCACAGGCGGTTGGCGCTCAAACCACTGGTCGAGATGCTCCGTGAGGGACGGATAGCGGCATTGCAGCCGCAGGTCCGCATCGTCGAAGAGCGGCCGGTAGGCGGTGCCCGCCGGGTTGGCATTGTTCAGCGCGAGGAGCAGTATCTCGCGCGCCACCACCTCGCGATTGTTCAGTTTCCCTGTGGACTGCTGGAGAAAGTGCAGGGCTTCTTCGGGCAGCAGTCCGCCAGGCGGGTAAAGTTCCACAAATGCCGGCAAGGGTTGATCGGCAATGTCCACACCGGCCTGAGCGCGGACCCAATCCAGGCCGCGCTGCATGACGCCGGGAAAAGAGTCTTCGCAATAAGAATCCAGGATGAAACGCAGGATTTCGTTGAGCAAATCCAGGGCCAGCAATTCGCCGGCGCGGGCCGGGCGCGTACCGGGTTGGTCAACGCTGCGTTGGGCATTCAGGCGGTCTGCGAGGCGGCGCATGGCAGCCACGCGGCGGGCGGCGGCATCGGGGATTTCCGCGGGCTCGGGCGCCAGAGAGTGAAAGCGGAACTGTTCCCACGCGGTGCGCGACGCCGGAAAGCCGTAGGGGAAATAGGGGGTCATCTTCTGTGGTGGCGCTTGAACGGCCATAAGTCCTCACGCAAGTCAAACCGATCCAGTTTTCCACATGCTAACGAAAACAATGGGGCATTGTGAAGAATTCAACGAGGGCAGGTCTGAGGAGTCCGACGAACCTGACAAAAAAATGATGTCGCCGTCTCTCTCCTCAACGTCTCCAGAATCGCGTCCGCTCCAGAATCTCCCACTCACAATCAGATTACTTGATGCTGGGTTTCCCGGTTCTTACCCCCGGTGTTACAGTGATATGTTCTTGCCAATTCATCGGGGGATTTCCTTGTTCGTGTTTTCATTATACACATGTTCCCTCATTTCGCCTTCTCGGTTGCGCTCAGTCTGAGGTTTCGCACCTGCGCCTGAATGTCATGCAAGCCGGGCAATTCAAAGCCAAGACTCATGTAGCCGACCACATAATCGCCTTCTGTCTGAGATTCAGGCAGAAAACCGTCTTTCCATGCGGCCTTGAGTCCATCGCAAATGAGTGGGAGCAAGTTGGCGTCATAGGTGACCCATTGGCGGCTGTGGAGGCTCTCCGTGGTGAAGCTGGAAACTGCGGGCGAATAGATGTACTTGCCCAAGCCCGCACTGCCGCCGTCGCCGGGATAGATTTGGATGCCGGGCATTGGGGTACGGTCGTCATAAAGCACCACGCCGAACCACAGGAAGTCGCCGGTCTTCTTGTTGGCGACCGTGAAATAGATCAACAATTGCGCCGCATGCAGCGAGGGAGAATACCCCTCCGGCTTCTGCTGCTCGTCTTTGAGCAAGCGCGCCTCCACGTGGAAAGACAGCGCCTGCAATTGATCGAGTGGGGGAGAAGGATGTGCGCATTCCGAGAAATTCTGCTCCACGAGCAGGTGCGGCCAGTCCTCGTTGGCCGCGCGCAGCCGCCCCTCAAACTCCACGATAGAATTCAATCCAAGCGTCAGGTCAGCCTCCGGGCTGCCCGCCGGTCCCAGAACCACGAGCCGGCTCTTGGTCTGAAACTTCAGCGCCCCCGACGGCAGCACCTCCGCCACCGTCCCGGCGATGCTCGAGTCGCACCACCACTCCACCAGCCGCCAGCACGGAGCCATCTCCGCGGTCGCCCCCAGCGTTCCCAGCAGCGATTGTTTGAGCGGGTTTGTCCCAAACAGCTTGAAGCCGCGCTGAAAGTGTGGATCCGGAATCAACGCCACTTCTTGCGCGTTTGCCCCCATCATGATCAGGAAGAGAAACAAGACAATCATCCGCATTTCGTTCATCTCCGTTCCGCCAAGTGTAACGACTCCGCCCGTCCACCTGCGACGTTACGACTTCAAGTTGCAACATCCGCCCGCACTTTGCCATAATGCCCAAATCTTCCCCCAAATTCCCCGATAGCTCAGTCGGTAGAGCGGGTGGCTGTTAACCACTAGGTCGCTGGTTCGAGTCCAGCTCGGGGAGCCATGCATTTTCCAGCCACCCGGATGGGTGGCTTTTCTATGCCATTTTGGGTCTCCTCTACCTTGTTACGGAACCCTTCATTGAGATTGGTTCCAAGGGAGACGGCTGCTCCCAATCGGATGTAGTCCGACCCAAAGCTCACTTGCAAGTCCGTTCTACCGCGCTCATGCGGGAACGCTTTACCCGAGCTGCTCGGCAAGCGCGATGATGATGCCCTCGGGGCCGCGGACGTAGGCGAGCCGATACGTGTCCTCGTATTGCACCACTTCGCCGACCAGTTCGGCGCCGTGGGCGAGCAGGCGCGCGACGACGTCGTCGATGTCATCGACGGCGAACATGATGCGGCGGATCCCGAGTGCGTTCACCGGAGCGTTCGCGGGCCCAGTTCTGATCGCCTCCGGCGTGTGGAACTTGTCCAGCTCGATCCGTCCATGGCCGTCCGGAGTGCGCATCATCGCGAGGGTAGCACGGACGTTCTGAAGGCCGACGAGACGATCTACCGAGGGGCCCTCGACAGTCGTCTCGCCCTCCAACTCGAGTCCGAGGTCGAGAAAGAAGGCCTTCGCGGCCTCAAGGTCCTCGACGACGATGAGGACGTTGTCCATTCGTTTAAGCGTCATGTTCTTCCTTCCTTCCCAAGCTTGACTGATGATGCCGCACGTGGTGTATGAGGATAATTAGATTGATCCGCATAAGATGCGGGATTCTGGTACAAGCAGCACAGCATGTCAATTCACCTCCCGCGTCGTCACTCACTCGGCTGGGTCCATCTTCTTTGTCCCCAGTCTGCTCATACTGGATCGGTATGGAAGGGTCTATCTTCCTAGCCCAATCCGTGTTGACGCCCTTGATATTCTTGAGCTTTCGAAAGCCGGCGTTGCGCTCGTGTTAGATCATTCTTTGTTTGCGCCTTCCTCGCGGGACCGCCAAGGTCCGGGAGCAATCCATACCAATTTCGCGGTTCTGCCGCCAGTGATCGCCGAAACTATGGGTTTCAGGAATTCTTTGATTGCTGCGGCCACCTCGACGAAGGACGTACTCGAATATCCAAGGTTGTTTCTTTTCAGGAATGCTTGCCATTGGATTTCTTTCCCCGTGTCCAACGCAAACGACTCCTGAAACACGGTGGGTTCATCAGGCAAGGACGTGTTGCGCGCATCAAACGTCGCCGAAATCGCGGTAGCCAGTGTAACGCCGCTGAAATCGAACGCACGGGACAGTGCCCAGATGTCATAGAAGTCCTTCATGCGACTATTGAGTACACCTAGCTTGACCATGGCTTGAAACTTCTCCGCACTGACGCTCTCCATGCTGTAGCCGCTCATGGACGGCGACGGGAAGTCCAGAAGCGTGGGGTACGAAATTCTGCACGGCCCAGGAGAAACCACGTCGCCGAACCCTATGTCCACCTGAAGCGGCGTCCGTGCGTTTCCGAGAGACCCCTGAAAACGCACGCGCAGACCCTTGTATTCGGCACCCTCGGTGATACGTGTTGCTGTTACCGACTTTGCGTCAAACGTCAATCCATCGGCTACCACGTCTTGTCCGCAGATTGCCTTTACCGCAGCGACGATAGTCTCTTGGTTGTTTCCAATCTTTCCGAGAAGGTCAATATCCTTGGTTGGGCGAGACATCGGCATGTTCCAGGCAGAAAGGAGAAGTGCGCCTTTCAGGATAAAACGATCCGCGCAATCCCTCTTTGACAAACGATAGATAAAACGTTCGATGACGTAGTACTGCAGAAGCTCGTTGA
>JACPGD010000547.1 GCA_016182645.1 Candidatus Hydrogenedentota bacterium
AGGCCGGGCTCGAAAGGATTTGGAAAATCGGTCACGCTCCCGCGAAGGGCAAGGAAATAGCTGTCGTCCTTTTTCTCTGGAATCGGCACGATACACACCTCCGACCCCTCGGGTAGAGATTCGCCTTCATCGAGAAGGATTCCACCTTGCTGGACATGGCCTTTCAATACCACTAGTCAATCCTCTTCAGTACGTTGCGAGCGCTTGATGCAGTCCGTCCATTTCTCGCATCTCCCCATTGCATGGAGCAATTTTACCATATTGTTCGCCCGCGTGCCTGCGGGAGGCCTGGCAATCAGGGGCACCTCGCGCCGGCGCTAGTGAATCGCGTACTACATGACCACGAAGAACTTCGGAGCTATCCAGAGGACCGGCCTTTCCCAAGCCGGCTGCCTTCATCCGCCACTTGTCGAAGCTGTTTTCTAGTACTGTCATTGCATTTGCCGCGGCTTGCGCCATCAAAGGCCGGTGCCTTCCAACTAGGAGGCCCAGATTCGACCGAGATTCATGCATTCCTTCAAGGCCAAAACTGTGGCTGGCACGTGCCTTCTGCTACAATGAACCCATTGAGGCAATGCCATGTCTGAGCCAGCTGAAATCCAATACGTGTCGAATGCAGAAGGCGAGCCGGTCGCCGTTGTGATCCCCATCGAACTCTGGCACGAGATTGAATCAGAGCGCGAAACCGCCTATTTGCTGAAAAGCGAGAACATGAAGAAGCGTTTGCTCGACGCCTTGAATCGCCCAGGGGGCATCAGTCTGGAAGACGTCCGTGCGCAGCTTGGAATTTGAGCGCCAAGCCCTCGAAGACCTTGTTTGGTGGATTCGCCAAAACCAAGAGGTCCAAAATGACCTGCCCCACCTGTCATAGCGGCGAGATCCATGCGGGCACGACGACAGTGACGTTAGAGCGTGACAGCGCAATCGTCGTCATCCGCAATGTGCCCGCTACAGTATGTGACACTTGTGGAGACTATAGTCTCGCTGAGGCCGTCGCCGCCGGGTTGTGTCAAAAAGCAGAGTCAGCCATCAATCGCGGCGCTGAGGTTGAGATTCTGTCCTACGTGGCCTAAAGACTTTCGCATGAGAATCCATCCTAAGCAAGTCTGTGAAGACCCCCTTTGCCTGCAGAGCCCGGGTATCCGGAACTCAGCTTTTTCCCAAGTCGACTTGTCATGGGAAGCACTGCCAACGCTGTTCGACGCTCACGGTCTTCTCTGGATTCCGATCAGGGCGTGAAAACGATAAACTCGACGCGGCGGTTGAGCTGGCGGTTTGCCGGGGAGTCGTTGGGCGAGGCGGGTTTGGCCTCGCCGAGGCCCACGGTCTCGATCCTGTCCGGCGCGACGCCACGTTCGACGAGCGCGCGTTTGACCGCTTCCGCGCGCCGCAACGACAAGTCGGCATTGGCGCTTTCCGAACCGGTCGCGTCGGCGTGGCCTTCGATGCGCAAGCGCATGGCCGGATTCATCTCCATGCTGCGCGCGACGTCTTCGAGGAGTGTCGTATATTCCGGGCGGATGTAGGATTTACCCGTGCCGAAGAGCACCGTTTGCGGTCCCTCGCCCAGGCGTTCCACCAGCACCCGTTCGCCGAAGAAGATCTCGCGCACCAGCGCTTCCAGCCCCTCCGGTGTACTAACGGTGTCCACGTGCACGCCGCGGCCGCACCCGGTCCGCACGGCCATGTCGTAGAGCAATTGGCCACCGGGTTCGTCGTCCCCGACTTGCACGGTGTAGACGCACAGCTCGCCTTGGTGCGCCTGCCGCAACTGGTCCACGGCCTCCAGCGCGGCCCGCGGATTATTCGCCTTGCCGTCGGAGATGACCAGGACCGCGGTCCGCGCGCTGTCCTGGGCGACTTCGCTGTGGTTTTCCAGCAGCGCCTCCGCCAGGAACGTCGAGCCCATCAGGGGGCAAAGGTCATCCGCATACACGGCCAACTCAGTGCGGTCAAAGGGCTGGACCGGATAAGTGGGCCAATCCATGATCCATTCGCCGCCAAAGGACAGCGCGCCCACCTGGTAACTCCCGGCGGGCATCGCCACAATGAACGAGCGCAGGAAGCGTTTCGCCGTGGTGTACTTGTCTTCCAACGTCATCGACCCCGAGCCGTCGAAAACGATGAGCAGTTTTTCCAGGACCACCGTTTCGTCCGGCCGCGGCGTCACTTCGGACTTCAGCAGCGGTTCCCAACGTGTGGTGTGACATCCCGCGGCAATCAGTGCCGCCAACAACGCCCAGCCGATTCTCCCGTTCCGCATGGTATTCCCTTCCGTCCGTTGAGGCCAGGCCGCCGGTCCCAGTCCGGCGCTGCTGCCGTGTATACTACGATAGCATAAATTGCCGCGGCGCGACAGCCACTTGAAAGTTGTTCCTCAGGGCAGTATTCCATGGCTTGGCCGCAGACGCAGACCCCAATTCTTTGACAAAACCGGGGCAGCCAACATGAACGTGACAATTGTTGTCCTTGGTCTACTTATGGCGGCGGACACGGCGGTTGCCGGGGCACCGCCCGCGGCCACGGTGGTCGTCGCCGCGGCGGACTCGGCGGAGAAGTCCCGGGCCATGGCCGATTTCACGGGCGACGGTGCGGGGGACCAGGAAGAAATCAATGCCGCGGTGCAGGCGCTTCCACCCGCCGGCGGCACGGTCATGCTGATGGAAGGGACCTACGATATCCGCCGGGTTGACGGGACGCTCGGTGGGGTGCTCATCGATCGCAGCCATGTGACACTGGCCGGCCAGGGTCCAGCGACCAAGCTGGTCCAGGCGCCCGGCCAGGAAACCAACGTGATCCGCATCATCGGTTCAGGCGTGGGCAATGTCACCGTGCGCGATCTCTGGGTGGACGCTCACCGCGACGCGAACCCCGTGGGGGAAGGCGACCCGAACGTCTCGCACGCGCGCTTCGAGTTCTGCGGTATTAAGGCCTATTGCCAAGCGCCCGGCGGGCCGGGCTGTGAGCCGTGTCACGATATTAGCATCCAGGGCTGTCACGTCCTGAATGCGCGCCGCCTCGGGATCATGCTTGAAGGTCCCAATATGCGCGTGCTCGACAACGTGCTGGGCAATGCGTTATCGGATTCTGTCGAGATTCTGACAGGCCCCGGCATAATTCGCGGCAACTATGTTGAGATTACCGGCAAGGCCCACGTTGCCATCGGCTCGGACCGCGCCGACAACATGATCATGAGCGACAACATCGTCCACGTGAAGAAAGGCGGCGATTTGGATATCGGTTTCCGCTCTTGGGCCGATTCGCACCGGCACGTCCTCTCGGGCAACGTGCTCATGGTCGAACCGGAGGGCCAATGCGCGCGCGCCATGGACATTCGCGGCTTTGGGGCCGTGGTGACCGGGAACAACGTCTACACGGCGGGCGGCGCGCGCCTCCTCCTCGAGGTGGCCGCGGGCAACACGCTCATCACGAGCAATGTTTTCGAAAACGTGGACCTGCTCGTGAACGATCAAACGCCTGTGCAACTGCCGATTCTGATTCAAGGCAACCTGTTGACCAACAGCTCGGTCAAAGTAGAGCATGGCTCGCTGCATCCATCGAGCGATGTAAAGCAGGAAAACGCGGGCCCTGGCAACCCCGGGGAAGAGCCATGAGCCATATCCACGTGCGGCAGGCGGCGGCTGGCGATGTTGCGGTTGTCAGTGACATGCTGAAGGAAGCCACGCGTTGGCTCGAAACGCGGGGAATGCCGTTGTGGTCCGTGGACGGATTCGCGATTGCCGCGCTGGCGCCCCAGGTGGCGCAAGGCATCTTTTGGCTCGCGGAAGTGGAAGGAACGCCGGCCGGCTGTGTAAGCTTTCAGCTTGAAGACCCGCTGCATTGGCCGGAAGTCCCCGCGGGGGACTCCGCATTCTTGCATAAGCTCGCGGTCCGCAGGGCCTTTGCCGGAACAGGGGTCGCCACGGCGCTGTTGGACTGGGCAAAACGCCATGCGCGGGAACTTGGCCTGCGCTATGTGCGTCTCGATACCGCCGTGGGCCGGGAGAAGTTGTGCGCGTTGTACACCGCGCAAGGCTTCTCTAAGCACAGCGAGAAGAATGTTGGCGCCTTTGACATTGTTCGTTTTGAGCTTACGCTTGAAACTTAGAGGAGAAACCTGGTTCCGGTGCGAGTGCTGGTGCAACTGGGGAGAACTGTTCGATGCGAAGCATGACCGTAGTGATCATTACCTTGTTGCAACTGTCCTGGGCCTCGGCCCAGGACTGGGCGCCTGTTCCCGTTGCCGACTTGAAAGGGTGGACGGTGCTTTCCGGCGAGTGGGCGGTCGAGAAGGGCGCACTTGTGGGGCGCGCGCCCAACGAAATGGCCTGGATCATGCTCGATGGAGAATATGCGGATTTCGAGGTGGAATTCGACTTTGAGACGCCCACGCCATCGAACGGCGGCCTGCAATTCCGCTCGCACTGGCTGCCGAAACTGCCGCTGGCCGAGGGCGCCGATCCCCTGAGCGCGCCGCGACAGATGTACGGCTACCAAGCCAACGTCGAAACACGCGAGCGCGGCGCCACGGGCCGACTGGTGGACGAGAACGGGCGCGGGCCGCTGGCGCAGGCGAGCGCGGAAGCCTCGAAGACCGTAAAACAAAAGACGTCGAACCATATGCGCGTGGTGGCTCGCGGCGACACGATCGAGGTTTATCTTAACGAAGTGCTCGCGAATCAGACGAAAGACGAAGCCTATATCAAGGGGCGGCTGGCCTTGCAAATCATGCCCAATGTCGAGGGACAACCCACCGCCGAAGTGTTCTACCGGAACATCCGCCTCAAGGACCTGGGCCGGACCGGCGAATGGCGCTCCCTGTTTGATGGGACGTCCTTCGACGGCTGGAAACCCTACGGTTCCGAAGCCTGGAGCATCGAAGACGGCGTGATCGTGGGGCGCAGCGGCCCGAAAAAATCCGAGGGCTATCTGGCCACGGAGGAACAATTCAAGGATTTCCGCGTGCGCGGCACGTTTAAGATGCTGGGCGAGGGCAATTTTGGCCTCTTCTACCACTCAACGATCAAGCTGGACGAGAAGGACTACCCCGTCATCAGCGGGGTCCAGGGCGAAGTTGAACCCAACTACCCGAGCGCCACCGGCTGGGTTTACGAGAGCTACAAGCGCGGCTGGCTCGTCAAGCCGGATCCCAACACGGTGGGCGCGCTCGCCCTGCGCCCCGGCGAGTGGAACGAGCTCGAGATCCGCTCGCAAGGCAATCACATCACGACTTGGGTCAACGGCGTTCGCACCCTGGATTTCACCGATGCCGAGCCGCAACTGTTCGAAGGCAGCTTCGCCCTCCAGCTTCACACCGGCGGCGTCGACGGCATCCAGTGGAAGGATCTTTACGTTCTCAAATAGCGCTGGGGACGATACTTTCCCCTCTGATGGAGCGCTGCGCGATGAACCTAGAAAAAGCATTTGAATCGCAGATTACGCAGATACTCGCAGATGTGCATGGACTTTTTTGTCCGGTAGGGTGAAACCATCTCGGTGGAGCAATGGATTGAATTCCGATCCACAAAATAACCGCACCAATTCATGTGTTTTCAAGATGATACTGCCATTTGTATCTGTGCACATCGGCGTCATCTGCGATTGGACTGCTGTTCTTAGGATGAACGGCCTTCCAGATCAGCGCGGCGCCCGGTGGAGCACCTCGAGGATGCCCTTGCAGAACTGGGGCAGGTCGTCCGGGCTGCGGCTCGAGACGAAGTGGTGGTCCA
>JACPGD010000540.1 GCA_016182645.1 Candidatus Hydrogenedentota bacterium
CACATCACGGTAGTCTTGCTTGGCGATGGGCATCCACTCCCGAATCCTCTCGAGGGAGTTGCCGGCCAGTTTGAGAATCGCCAGATGTACCCGTGGAACCTCCCGTTCATAGCTGGCCTGGCCGTACTGGCCAAGTTCCTCCCGAACTTTGGCGTGTGCCGCGGCATCGGGGAACAGTGCGCGGAGTTTTCGCGCGAGTATTGCTTCGTGGTCGATCAATTTACTGTTACCTTCTCGCCGCTCTCACGCCCTCACGTTCTCGCGTTCCCGCGTTCACACGTTCACACTCCATCCCTTTCGATACTGCTTTCTGATGTACCGCGCCGCTTCCGGCACATTGGTGACTTCCAACTTCTCTGAATCCCATTCGAGATGCTTCCTCGTCCGCACAGCGACCGTGCCTAAGAGCACCGCCTCCGTTAAGGGACCGGCAAAATCGAAGTTTGAGCGCGCCGGCGAGCCGCCTTTGCAGGCTTCGATCCATTCGGCGTGATGCCCGATGCTGCGTGGCAGCGTTTGCGGCGGCGGCGTGAAAGTGTCCATCCTGGACTTGGGCAGAAGCCGGGGGCGTTCTCCGCCCCAGCCCTCGACAAGCATCGTGCCCTTGTCGCCAATGAAGAGAAGACCGTCTTCGGGGTCGAGTTCTTCGCCCGGCTCCAGTTCTTCGGGCCGCGGCGGCAACATGCCGCCGTCATACCAGTGCACCTCCACCACCGGCCGCTCGCCGCGCGCGGGGAAGCGGTAGTGCACGCAACTCGCGAGGGGCAAGGTTTCCTCGTTGAAAAGCGTCGAACTCGCGCTGACGCTCACCGGCGCACCCAATTGCAGGGCGGAGAAGACCGGGGCGAGATTGTGGATGCCCATATCGCCCAGGCCGCCGGAACCAAAATCCCACCAGCCCCGCCATGCGAACGGCACATAGGCCGGGTGATAGGTCCGCTCTGGCGCCGGGCCGAGCCACAGGTCCCAGTCGAGTGTCTCGGGCATGGGCGGCCTGTCGCTGGGCCGCTCGATGCCCTGTGCCCACATGAGTTTGCCGTAATGCGTGGGCCGGTCCGACCACCCGTGCACCTCGCGCACCGTCCCAATAACCCCCGCATCGATCCACTCGTTAAGAAGACGGTTGCCCTCGAAGGCCATGCCCTGGTTGCCCATCTGCGTGGCGACCTTGTGCTCTCGCGCCGCCCGCGTCAGGAGGCGCGCCTCTTCCACCGTGTGCGTCAGCGGCTTCTCGCAATACACGTGTTTCCCCAACTGCATCGCCGCCAGCGCCGCGGGCGCGTGCATATGGTCCGGCGTCGCCACCAACACCGCGTCGATGTGCTTCTCCTGCTCCAATAGTCTCCGGAAATCTTTGTACTTTGGCGTCTCGGGAAACTGTTCATAGGTCTTCGCCGCCCGCGCATCGTCTACGTCGCACAACGCCACAATGTTGGCGAGGCCCTTCGACTGAAGCTCCTGGATATTGTCGGCCCCGCGCCCGCCCGCGCCAATCACCGCGAGATTGACCAGGTCGCTTGGTTTCGCTTGCCCGAAGAGCAGCCGGTGCGGAAGCACGCTGAACGCCGCACTCGCGGCGGCCGCGCGCATAAAACCTCTCCGGCCCAGATTCGATCTTTCTTCCGCCCATCCAGAGTTGTTCATCAAGCGTCTCCTCGCATTGCAGTGGTTGAAAGAGAAGAGGCCTCATCCTACCATGGGCATGCCGTCATTTGAAGGAGGGAGCCAATGATATGCTTTGAAGTACAGGTGAACGAGAACAAACCAATCATCGCGGGGGACAAAGACCTTGCCGTACTCTCGGTCATTTCCACCTATGCAAAGAAGTACGGCAAGCTAGACCTGGATGTGGGCGGCTTCATCAAGAAGGAGGGCGAGGAAGATCAGTATCCCAAGTGGCTTCAGTGTTCGCTGGCACCCGGCGATCTAATTGTTATCCGCGTTCTCGATAGCAATAGTGCCGACCCACCCAGTACTGTACACTCTGGTTCGTCCTCGAACGCGCGAGCCGGCTTTCGGCTCCACTCTGCCCCTTGGACAAGGATCCGCTACTGTCTGGCCAGAAGCTCTATTCAAACTCCAGCCCAAACAGCTTCGCCTGCTTCAGTTCCACGCGCAAGGTCACGGGGTCGCCATCATTCACACCTAATTCGCCGCCGCCTTTCCACGATACTTGTGCCCAGTGTTGGTCGCCGATAAGGGGTGTACAGTCGGCCATCTGATGGCCGTCAACCCCCGCCACTTCTACTTTCACCCAGCCTGTGCGCCGGGTGAGCGCGTTCACCTTTAGCGTCTTGCCGGGAGGCATGAGGGGAATCATGGTGAATGCGCCAATGTCTTCCGCTTGCACCGCAACCAGCCGTCCCTTGGGCCAGACCGCATATCCCTCGCCACCGGCACGCTGACCGCGCGGGTATTTGTGCGGGAAGTTGTGCCCGATGTACGGCAAGGCCCAGTCGCCGTTGGGCAACTCGATAAGATCCGGGTTGGCCCAGATGCACCCGCCATCCCATTGTCCGAAAGGGGCGGTTCGCAGCAGATCGCCGCCGGACACCCAGTGCCAGACAAGGCCATCATGGCTGGAGGCGAACGCGATGCGCGTGGTGTCGTCAACGGAGGCGTTCCAGATTGCGGGGAACATAAGGTGCTGATCCGGCGCGCCGGGGACCGTGGCGTGGCAATTCGTGTAGGGCTGCTCCGAAGGAAGCATGTCCGGGGTGGGTGCCAGGATCATGTCCG